>JBCCHO010000196.1:0-4345 GCA_039028715.1 Chlamydiota bacterium
GGCAGCTCAGGATGCCGTCAACAAGGCCTTGCAGGCCAAGATCGATGAAATTTTGGCATTGGGCACTTTGACAAGAAGTAAAAAATATTATGAGAGAATTTCCAGTCGAAGCCTCTATGTTCCTAGCACTGTTTCAACTCCTGATCGGAAAAAGATCTGGCGTCATTGCCGGCAGCTTTTCTTTTTCTCCTTTGCCTTTGTTACAAAAAACGCCGCTTTTAGACAATTTTTAGAAACTCCCCGCAAAAATCGCTCTTTCATTTGCGGTTTTCATCGAGCCAGTTTCGGCTTAATCGAATTAATTTCAATGTCAGCTCGGTATTTTCCGGGCTCATGTGTTGCGTTTCTAGGTTGATCACCGTTTTTGGCTTGGGCACTAGATCCTGCAAGCAATGCGCACATGACAGTGGAACCTGCGTGTCATAAATTCCATTAATCATCAGAAAATTTCCCTTCATCGCAGGCGCATAATCGATTGGATCAATTGGGCGGAACAATTTCTCGCCACAATTAGCTGCTATTGATTTGATCCAACGGGGACCCGGAAAGTTAGCTCGGATCAAGCACCGAATCCCCGCCCCGCCATAGGCCATAACTCCTGGGCCTAGTGCCATCTTCCTGCAATCTGCATCGACATAAGTGACTGGAACAAAAATCGAGCCAAAGCTATACCCCATGATGCTAATAGGCTCGCCATCGATCCATGGCTGCGCTGCCAGGTATTGAGCCATCGATAGAATCTGGGTCGGGACGTGAAACAATGTTTTTCTAACCGAAAAAAAGTGCCACAAGAGATCAATTTTTTGTAAATGGCGCAACTTCTGAGGGTACTCATACCCAACTAAAGCATAGTTTCCATGGTTGGGAATAAACTGCAGGCTTTCTCTTCCCGTTTTCAAGCCGCCGACGATGATGATACAGGGAATTCCCTCAGAGGGAATGTGCTCGGGTAAACTAATGGTAAACCGCGCTTCTCCCTGATTGCCACAATCTAACACAAGATCGCGATAAACTCTTACCTCTTCCTGATCCGAGACGTAATACTGCTTATCTGAAACCACTGTCGACTCTAACTTGCCCCACTCTCGAGATTGGCAAAACTCTGCCTTTTTTCCTTTGCGACATCTTTGAGAAGTTTTTTGGAAGAAAGCATGACACTTTCCTTGTAAATGTCTAGCTGGCTGTGAAGGCTCTTTCTTCCAGCAAGGCTGGTAACCCATGCTGGTCAGTGAGGTCGTACAAGCAACTGCCCACTTTACCCAAAATAGACTCATCCTTCTTGATACCGATTGCGACTCAAAATACTTTATACCTGTGAGTGCAACCTATGGATATTGATTTGAATTTTTCTTCTTCCCATGCTTGAGACGGAAGAATAGCCCCTACTTTATCCAAGTATGTGCCCATTTTTCCGTTTCAAGCATGAAAAAAATTAAAAATCCCTCTAAATACCCATAGGTCGCACTCACAGGTTTACAGGGGGTGTTGAAACCCAAGCTTGGGTTTGAAATCTGAGATTTTCCGTTTGCGCCCTCGGAAAAATAGGCAATCCCTTCCGAAAAACTTTAGATTTCAACACCCCCTTTATTACCCCAACTTCGAGAAAGTTGGGGTAACGCTCAACTTTGCCCAATCCCGGGCTAATCGCCGTTGTAACGCATTAACGTTAGTTTTTCAATATCTGACGGTGAGGTTTATGATCTCTGAACCTATGAACCTATCCGTAAATGAAAATCTTCTTGCTTTTCACTCTTTCTGCATCTTTCTGGAAGCTGATTTGTTACCCTTGTCTCATGGACAGTGCTATGGCACGGACCCCTGACGGAGAATCCGATTTGGCGCGAAAGATTGAAGCTCAAGGGGGCAAGCGGGGGACAAGCCGTCAGGACTTATCCCCGACATGTCTTTTTAAAAGAACCTCTATTCTTTATAAAGAAACCCTATCATGTAAAAGCTCAAGGCACATGCCTTGAGCTTTGTCTCCAGCCCATTTTTCTCACTTTGAATCGGCTCGGGTATATACCCAAGCCGATTCAAAGTGCAAAAATCTCGCTGAATTTAGCGCGGGTTAAGCTATGCTAAAAAATATATAAAGGATAGGCGTTGTCAATAGTAGCGAATCGATTAAATCAAGCGCTCCTCCTAATCCGGGCAAGCGGTTACTATCCTTAACACCTGCTTCTCGCTTTAGCAAAGACTCTGCGAGATCTCCAATTTGTCCAAATCCGCCGAGGAGCACTCCCAACAAAAGACTTTGTCGAACTGTGATTTCAAACCCGGGTAGAAAATGACTGATCAGGTAACAACAAAAGCTGATTCCCACTGCCATTGCTAGTCCAATGACCGCCCCTTCAACTGTTTTTTTAGGACTAAGCGTCGGAGCTAGTTTTCTTTTCCCCCACATTCTTCCACCGAGATAAGCCCCAATATCCGCGCTTTTAGTCACAACAATGAGGTACCCTAAATAAACACGCCCATCGCCTCCACGCATGGCTCCTTTCGAATAGAGAATCAAAAGCAAAAAGCCCAAAGGAACCGCAATATAGCAAAGGCCAAAAAAGGCCTTGGCGATGACATTCGCAGCTCCTTCAATCTGTCGAAATTGCGTTAAAAACAGTAACACTCCGCTCCCTACCAGGATAATCAGCGGCCCCAGTGTAAACCGCGTCGATTCAGCCGCTAGAAAACACCCGAGAATCACCAGCGCCCCCAACTGCATGACCAGCATCATGACTTTTTTATTGCGCTTAAGGCCGACCAATTGGCTATATTCCCAAATAGCAGTCTCTGTTAGACCAATGAGCAAAAGTAAAATCAGCCCAATGACAAAAGGCGAGTGAGAAAATACCAACAGCACAAATGTGGCTGCTAAGCTCAAGACTGTCAAAATAAGCCGCTTTGACAAATCGTGAAAAGCCATCGTTACCCTCCAAAGCGCCGCCGACGCTGTTGATACTCGATAATGGCGCTCAAAAAGTGTTTTTGTGAAAAATCTGGCCATAAAACATCAGAGACTACAATTTCGCTATAGGTTGTTTGCCAGGTCAAAAAGTTGCTCATTCGTTTTTCGCCGCTTGTCCGAATTAACAATTCGGGATCTGGCCATGCCACGGTATCTAAGAAGCGAGCGATCTCTTTTTCTGTTAACGCATCAAAATCGATCTCACCCCTTTTTTCCGCTTGAGCCATTTTTTTGATTCCCCGACAAATCTCATCTCGCCCACCGTAATTAATCGCCAATACAAGATCGATTTTTTCCCCCTGCTCTGTTGCTGTGATTGCGCGGTGTAACTCGCGTTGGACAGCGCTCGGAACTTGATCGAGGTTTCCAATAGCTTGCAGCCTGACTCCCTCTTGAACGAGTTGCTTTCTCTTTTTTTTTAAGTATGTTTCAAAGATCTGCATTAAAAAAGCCACTTCTAATTGGCTCCTTCCCCAGTTTTCCGTTGAAAAGGCATATACCGTCAACACACGGACTCCGATAGCAGCAGCAGCACGTACAATCGGGTCAAGCTGATCTGCCCCTTTAAAATGGCCTGCAGAAACAGGGTAGCTATGCTGGACAGCCCAGCGTCGATTGCCGTCCATAATCACGGCAACGTGATGTGGAATCGACCTAGGATCTAAAGAAGCGAGCTCTTCTTCGGTGTAAACTGGCTCGAGCAGTGTGCTAGTCTGTTGTTGCATCGACATAACGCAGTAAAATAATTTCTAAGCAGCCGTGTTCAAAACCCCCTGCAAGCCAAAGTAAAGCAAAAAACTTGTTCAAAGTTGCGCAAACCATACAGAACAATTTCTCCCCTACTTCAAAAAAAGCAAGCTAACTGACCCAAGCCTTCAAGGCGTGGCTTCTTTTTACACGATACAAGAGGTTTTTCCACCACATTGGGGTTTAACCTAAGCCCGCGTCTGATGATGGTTCAGGTAAATTTTCTGTTTTTTTACCTATCTAACGACTCGAATTTTCAACATACTTGAATAAAGCAGGTGAAAATTCAAGCTTCAGGTAGGCGGGAAAAGAGAATTTGAGATGAGCTATCCTCAGACGCGAACTTGGGGTTTTATGTAGGTCTTTTATTCTGACCTCATAAGCGAGAAAAATTCCAGTCTTTTTTAGTTCTTTTGAGCGTTCTGGCGTAAAATTCACTCTTTTGAGGCTCTTGCAAAATTTCACTCGAAATGGAATTTTGCGTAGGAGACTCTTTTAGCCCATATTTCTCACAAGCTCTGCGTAGAAGATTGAGCAGTTTGTTTTTTCGAGATTTCAAAAAACTCTTAGAGGGAATGTTTGTAAACATTTCCAAGAGAGTCTTTTGGAATGTTCGGAAAAACAGATGATCCAAGA
>JBCCHO010000197.1:0-4309 GCA_039028715.1 Chlamydiota bacterium
ATATACCCGAGCCGATTCAAAATGCAAAAAGGTCGGTGATTTGGCGCGGCTATTTTGATCGACTTTTTCCCTGGGTTCTTATCCGGCAGGTGGATAAAACCCAGGGAAAAATCGGTCAAAAGGGTCCGCCAAATTCAGCGAGATTTTTGCATTTTGAGTCGCCTTGGGTATATCTTCGTATAAATGAACAATTTGCAGAATGCAAGGAAGTAATATGGCTTTAAAATCAGATCAATGGATACGGAAAAAAGCACTAGAAGAGGGAATGATTGAGCCCTTTGCCGATGGCCAAGTGCGCACTGTAGAAAAAAATTCAGTCATTAGCTATGGACTTTCGAGTTATGGTTATGATTTACGAGCGGGAAACCGGTTCAAGGTCTTTACCAATGTTTACAATGCGATTGTCGATCCCAAGGATTTTCGCGGCGATTCTTTCATTGATATTGAGACAGATGTTTGTGTCATTCCGCCGAACTCATTTGCCTTGACTGTAAGTGTTGAGTATTTCCGCATTCCGCGCGATATTTTGACACTTTGTGTCGGGAAATCGACTTATGCTCGTTGTGGGATTATTGTTAATGTCACTCCGTTTGAACCGGAATGGGAAGGCTATGTTACAATCGAGATTTCTAATACAACGCCATTGCCAGCAAAAATTTATGCCAATGAGGGCATTGCCCAGGTGATCTTTTTTGAAGCAAGCCAAGTTTGTGAGGTTTCTTATGCCGATCGAGCGGGAAAGTACATGAAGCAAGAGGGAATTACGATTCCCACTCTTTAAACCCAAATTGTATGGTAGAGTTGCTCATCTAAAATTCTCTTTTCCCGCCTGCTCAAGAGTTGAATTTTCATCTACTTTATTCAAGTATGCTGAAAATTCAACTCTTGGGCAGGTAAAAAACAGAACATTTATCTGAGCAACTCTACCACACAACTTGGGTTTTAAAAGCTCTTTGCAACAATCGTTTTGGGGCGAATTAAGCCCAAAATAAAATTTTTAGAGTAATACCTGTGAGTGCGACCTATGGGTATTTAGAGGGATTTTCAATTTTTTTCATGCTTGAAACGGAACAATGGGCACATACTTGGATAAAGTAGGGGCCATTTTTCCGTTTCAAGCATGGGAAAAAGAAAAATTCAAATAAATATCCATAGGTCGCACTTACAGGTAATATCAAATGAAGTGGAGTGATCGCTCACTTTCTCGCCCGTATCGGTTTTTCTTGCGCAAT
This sequence comes from Chlamydiota bacterium, assembly GCA_039028715.1. Taxonomy (GTDB): domain Bacteria; phylum Chlamydiota; class Chlamydiia; order Chlamydiales; family Simkaniaceae; genus JBCCHO01. The sequence goes on from JBCCHO010000197.1 coordinate 1,233, forward strand.
TGGTGGGTGATGGTTTTTCTCGTTTTGTCTTGGGTGTTTTACTTGCACGAGCTGGAAAAGAAAAAAGTGCGCTTGACGCAGTTGCAGCAAAAAAAGAGTCGTTGGGAAGGCGAAAAAAAGCAGGCACTCAATGAGCAGTGGGAGCTGAACTTGCGCAAGCAAAGCCAAGATGATTCTGAATCGCTAGAGCTCATTTTAAAGGAAAAACTCGGCGTCATTGAACCAGGAGAAATCAAAGTTGTCTTTGAGTCCATGGAATACGGGTTAGCGCCGCAATAAAGATGTTGATTGGTCTTCTTATTCTTCTCATTTTATGTTCGGCTTGGTTATCGGCCTCAGAAACGGCGCTTTTTTCTTTGTCGTCGATGAAAGTGCGCTCGCTGCAAAAAGGAGAAGATCACCGGGGAAAACTGATTGCGCAACTGCTAGGTAGGCCGCGCGAACTTTTAGTGACCATTCTGATGGTAAATGTCTTAATGAACCTCCTCGTCCAAAACGTCGTTTCGGGGATTTTTGGTACGTTTTCGGGGTGGGGATTAACTGTTGGTATCCCGCTCGGTTTGACGCTCATTTTTGGCGAGGTTCTACCCAAGTCAGTTGCTTATTCAAAAAACGCTTGGATTGCCTACCGCGTTGCTCCACTAATCCATTGGATCGCGCGTATCATCAAGCCGCTGCGGCGGCTATTGACCAAACTCACAAGCGGTATTTCGCGGTGCCTTTTTTTTTATTTACAGCGGGAAAAAGAAATTTCTATTGAGGAGCTTAAGCACGCATTGCGCACGTCGCGCGATACGGGAATGCTCGATCCCGAAGAGGCAAAACTCGTCCGCGGCTATTTAAATCTCGAAGAAGACCTGATTAAAGAACTGATGTGTCCAAGGCAAGATATTCGGTATTTTGATCTTAATGAGCCATTAGAAAAGCTCGTTGCGCTTTTTGTTGATGAAGAGTGTAGCCGCGTTCCTGTTTGTAAGGGGGGTTTAGAAAATTTACTCGGAATTGCAACCAGTGCGAGCTTTTTTTTGCATAAAAAGCACATTCAGCATGCATATGATCTCGTTCCCTTCTTGCAAAGCCCTCAATTTGTGCCTGAATCAATGCCTGGGCGGATATTACTCAACCACTTTTACGACAAAGAAGAGACAATGATGGTTGTCGTCGATGAATACGGCTCGATTTCTGGGTTGATCACACTAGAAGATCTCGTTGAGGTTGTCGTCGGGCAGATCGCAGATCGCAGGTCAGAAAAGTCGGCCTATACACGCGCTTCAGAAGATATTCTTATTGCCAGCGGAAAGCTTGAGCTCGGCGAATTCGAGCAGATTTTCGACGTCCATTTGGAAAGTCCGAATAATATGGCGACTATTGGTGGGTGGCTCACAGAGCAGTTAGGTGACATTCCGAAAAGTGGTATCCAGCACATGGCAAATGGGTTTTTATTTCATATCCTATCAGCTGACTATAACCGAGTGCGGCGCGTCTATATTCGCCGCTTAAAGCCGGCAAAGAAAAAGGGTTCCAAAAAGGAGCGGGAGTAAAGCGGTGAATGAATCATGGTTATTTTTCTTGATGCTCATCGTCACTTCAGTGATTGTGCATGGTTTTTATTCAATGTTAGAAATGGCGTCTGTTTCGTTCAATCGCGTTCGACTGCAGTACTTTGTCAGCAAGAAAAATCGGCGTGCACTGTGGCTGATGACGTTGCTCAATCATCCGATTCGGCTATTTGGTACGACGCTAATCGGCGTGAATGCCGCGATGCAATTTGGGTCAGAGTGCGCGCGTCGGTTTTACGCTTCAATTGGCTTGAGTCCCGATTGGTCACCGCTATCCCAAGTCTTCATCGTGCTTATTTTTGCTGAGCTCGCGCCGATGTTTGCCGCGCGGCGCTATGCTGAAAGAGTGGCAATGCTCGGCATCCCGCTTGTCTATCTCACATCACTTGTGTTATCGCCGCTGATTTACGCTTTAGATTTGATTTGCCGGGTTGTCAACCGTCTCTTTGGCGCATCGGTGGCAGCTGGCCTTTATCTGTCGCGCGACGAACTGCAACGCGCCATTGAAGGGCGAGAAGACCTTCCTCATCAAAGCAAAAAAAACCACTATAACCCTATTCTGGTCAATCTTTTCACTCTCAAAGGAAAAGCGGCAAAAGACGTGATGAGTCCATTAAGCGATTTTAAATTAGTAGCATCAGATGACACTGTTTCTGGACTCCGCCGAATTCTTGGTTTAGAGTCAGTTCCTTTTGCCCTTGTTTATCACCGCTCCCCATCAAACATTGTCGCTGTGGCTCACCTACGCGATTTGCTTCGCTTGGGTGAAGAAACGCCGATTCGCGCCTATTCTCGCTCGCCTTGGTTTATCACAGAAAAAAATTCAACGCTAGAAATCATCAAAGAGTTTAAACGAAACAATCAGAGTTTAGCGGTGGTTCTTGACGAACATGGGCAAGCAGTCGGCATTCTCACCCTCGACGATATTGTCGACGAGGTGTTTGGCCATCGCTACGAATGGCGCAAGAGAAGGGCTGCGCTACCCGAGGCTAAACAGGTGCTCATCGATCGCTCTTTCCCTGGCGACACCTCACTTGCCGATCTTAATCAGTGGTTGGGCATTCATCTCGGCGATAGCAATGAAGAAACGCTTGAGGGATTGATGACGCGCCGCTTAGGCCACCGTCCCGAACGGGGCGAAGTCGTGCGCGAGCAAACCTTTGAGCTTATCGTCGAAGAAACCTCGCTGCTCGCGGGCAAGACGATTCTCATCCGTTCAATCCGCTAACCCAGATGCATGAGCCCTATTCACCCTTCTAACCCAAGTTGTGTCTGATGATTGCTCAGATAAATTTTCTGTTTTTTACCTGAGCAATTATACCGCCCAACTTGGGTTAACCCGCATTTCTCACAAGGCTCTGGAAAAATTTGGAGCCTCTCCAAGGAGCTCTTTTGGAAATGGTTACAACCATTCCCTGCAAGATCTCAATTAGAAATCTCGAAAAACATCTTGCTTAAGCTTTTTAGCAGAGCTTGCGCACAAATACGGGTTAAAACATCAATGAAAATTTTTCTTGC
>JBCCHO010000198.1:0-4260 GCA_039028715.1 Chlamydiota bacterium
CGGTGATTTGGCGCGGCTATTTTGATCGACTTTTTTCCTGGGTTCTTATCCGGCAGGTGGATAAAACCCAGGGAAAAATCGGTCAAAAGAGACCGTCAAATTCGGCGAGATTTTTGCAGATTGAGTCGTCTTCGGTATATATCTATTTTTTTACGATAGGTTTTTTTTTGCAAGAATCATTTTTTCGCACAACTTGGGTTTGAATTTTCACCTACTTTATTCAGAACCTTCCCTCCGGAAATAACTCTGTGACTTGTCGGTAAGGATCAGGACTACCCCTCTCAATAAAAAAAATTGATCGCAATAGATTCTCGATAAAAAGCTTATTTCCTTGCTCAGAAGTAACTCTAAGAATGTTTTTTACTTTTAGTAAAAAAGAAAAACCCTATCCATTCATCTTTAAAATAAAAAATATTTTGCGCAAAATAATTTAAAGTGACATAGAGGAAATCAAGTCTTTAATTATGATCAAGGATATGAAAAATGTCTGGATTGACTTCTCCTCAACCGTCACCCCAAGATTGGCAATCACCCTCTCAGCCTAACTCTCCTCTCCCAAGCGACGCTGCTTGGAAAAATGCTGGCCAATCAACTGCTTACTCCATCGATGAAACCGGAGATTTTTACGACCCCTTTTCTGACCTAAATCTTTTCTTAGCACAAAAAATTAAAACAGAAGTCGCTCAAGCGGGATCACCAAAGCAGTGGTCAGCTGCCATCGAATCAAAACTGCTTTCCTCTATCCTACCCGAGTTTAAACATAAGTTTCCCAAATACCGCTTGGGAAAACACGCCTTAAAAAAAATCTGGGATAAGGTGGTTTACTATTATGAAAGAGTGCATGGCCAAAAAGAAGCGATTCGCCCTGACGGCCAAATCAACCTCTCTTTTATGATTCGCGAAAACCTTAAATCAACCGACTCGCTTCCCAAAGATCTCCCCCCTCATACTTATGCTTACCAAATTGCTGTCAAAATCAGTGAGTGCCTAGCTACTCTCGATGGCAAACGCCTTTCAATCGACTACCTCACAAAGCTCATTTGGGCGGTGCAGAAACACCTTCAGACAGATCTCATTGCTATTCAATCTAAGCCTCCCTACGAAGAGTACGACAACCTCGACAAATTGATTGTGAAAACAATGCTCGAAGCCATTGCGCTTAGGCCTTTATCTTCTCCGAAAGCACTCAAAAAACAGTTGCGTTCTCATTTTGAGTCAATGGTTAAAGTCGCCGCGCTTGCTCGGAAAAATCAATTAACGGCAACGCTGTCTATGGTTCTCGCTCAAACGCTCGAATCGAATCCCGCTACAGCGACTTTTCCGGCGACTAAAACTGCGCTCCAAAGCTTTATCGATTACCATATTGATTTAAGCCGTCACAATCAAACGCTTTCAGCTAATACACATACGATTGAGCTTGTTCAGCGCATCTTATCCCTCTATGCTATAGCGACTTATTTACCAAAAACTATCGATCCCCAAACGCTAACATCTGCCGTGCGTTATGTTCATTCCCTAGTAGAGGATCACTCTTTCAGTTCGTCTGCTGGGGTAGAATCAGCTCTGCTCGTTTTTATCCACGCAGAAATGCATCTGATCAACGACCAAAAAAAATTTTCCTCTTCTAGTGAAATTGAAGATCAAATCCTCACAGCGTACAAAAAAGCAACCGCTTTACCTCCATTAAATTCCTCATCCCACGACCAGATCGAACGGCTGATCTGGCAATCAGTAGCCGAAAACCAGCAGCTACTTGAGACCTTCGACCCGGACCTGTCTGCTTTGATAGAAAAAGAACTCGGCAATCTCCTTATTGATCACCCTCATCAGACTTTTCGCCAAGTCATCAGCCATGCCGTGCGATTTTTCAGTCAAATTCACACCCTTTTTAACGACTCTGCTACTGCATCATCTTTTTGGACATTGTGGGAAGAAAAAGTGGAAGTTTGGGTTGCCCAAAATACAATGCTGTGCCGCTTTATCCACTTCGACGAGAAAAACCCTTTATTCGAGCAGTTAATTGAGCACTGGAAAACTCATTCGAACGGTGATTTTTCACTTAAAAATCTTTCGCTTCGGGAAGTTGAACGGACAATGACTCTTTCTTTCCCTATTCTGCAGCCATTTAGTCAACAACTGCGGACGCGTCTTTGGATTTTAGTTTGCTATCTTTGGTACACGAAGTTATCTTCCGTGCGCGAATCGTCATATGACCGCTTTTTGAAGTGGCATTTTGCTTTAGCCGAGCTTGAAAGCCCAACGAGGTCTGAGCAAGAAATTGCCCAAGCCGTTGAGCGCCTTGCAGCAGAAATTGTTCCGCTTATTCCTTTTCACAAGAAGCCTTCTTCGCCGCCAAAATAAGCCAAATCCCGCAAATAATCAGCGGCACACTCAGCACTTGACCCATGGTCACCGGAAGTGTTTCCATCCAATAGCTCTGCTTGCATTTAAAAAACTCGATAAAAAAGCGGAAGCAAAAAACAGCGCCAAAGACAATTCCACTCAGCGCACCGACGCGAAAAAATGTTTTTGGCAACAGGCGAAATAGAAGACAAAGCGACAAGCTATAGAAAATCGCCTCATAAAGTTGCGCGGGGTGGCGCGGAATAGCGGCGCTGCCATCGATCGGATCGCCAAAAATAATCGCCCAAGAAACGGTCGTTGCTGTGCCCAGAATTTCTTGATTGACAAAGTTCCCGAGCCGAATCAACGTCGCACTGCAAAGAGCTGGAAGCGCTAGAAAATCAAATAACCGGCGTATTGACAACCACGAATAGTCAGCCCGATACTTCAAATAAAAAAGTCCAATTCCAAGGAAAAGGCCCAAAATTCCGCCATGACTTGCGAGTCCGCCTTCCCAGGTTTTTAAAATATCCATAGGGTGAGCGAGATAGCGCATCCACTGCTCATAAAACAAGATATGCCCTAAACGAGCGCCTATCACAATGCTAATGAGAACGTAAAATGAGAGGCGATCGCAAAACAAACGCACTTGTTGATTGAGCGAGCGCAGCGCCCCGCCTAATTCTAGTTGCAGCTGTAAGCGCCTAAAAAAAAAGTTGCGTTGTTGCTCTGTGAGATAGCGACTCACAAATCGAAAAAGAAAAGATCTGCAATTAGAGTTTGGTAGCGCTTCTTCTGTTCCCTTTTTGATCCATTGATTGACCGCATCGGCAAGTCGTTTCCGCTGATCGCCGTTGAGTCGACCGCTTGCTACCGCCCGCTTCAGATCAGAGGGCAGCCGTTTTTTTATCGCTGAAATCAACGGGCTTTGGCAGCGACCTAACGTGCGCTCGCAAAGAAAATCTTGGCCAGAAACAAAGGGATACAAGCAAAACCATCGCCGCATCAAGAAAAAAAGCAACTGATAGCTGAGAAAAAAGCCCAGGGCAAATAAAATGCCATACCAAGCGACGGGATGGTGAATACCGGGAAGGGTAAAAGCGATCCGATTGGGGTTCCAAAAAAGCCAGGCAATCATAATTTTTTGAGTTGAAACAAAGATAATCCGAATTTTACCTAAATCTCTAGCAATAGCGCAAAGAAAAACGAGCAGTTGCACATGATTAAAATCAAAATTTATACAATAGGAAAGCTCAAAAAGCGCTGGTTAATCGAGGCAATTGATGACTATACAAGCCGGCTTCAGCATCAATTTGCGATTCAGTGGGTTTTGGTTAAAACGCCGACTAAACTCAAGCTCGCTCTAGAAAAAGAAGCTCGCTTTATTGCCCTTGATCCTAAGGGTAACCTCTTGCCGAGCTTAGCGTTTTCTAACCTCATGGCAACAGAGTGGCGTTGTTACGGGGCAAAACTCGCGTTTCTCATCGGCGGCGCTGATGGGGTTGAGCCCTCTCTTCTCTCATTAGCTACCCATCAAATCAGCTTGTCACCACTTACTTTTACCCACCAAATGACCCGACTTATCCTGCTTGAGCAACTTTACCGAAGCTCTCAAATCGTGGCCAACACGCCTTACCACAAATAAGCTTCACCACTTCCAGAAAAGAGCTAACGCTCCTTGATGAACATAAGCTTGATCGCCCAAGATTGATCGCTGCCAAGGAAAGAGGTAAAATGGATACGATAGAAACTGCCACCAAAAAGAATTAAGGGCGTGTCAACTACTCAACCCCCTAACCCGCATTTCTCACAAGGCTCTGGAAAAATTTGGAGCATCTGTTTTCCGAGATTCCAAGGAGCTCTTTTGGAAATGGTTACAACCATTCCCTGCAAGATCTCCTTGAAATCTCGAAAAAC
>JBCCHO010000199.1:0-4224 GCA_039028715.1 Chlamydiota bacterium
ATTGTTTAAGGAGGAAGCGATACTAGGATGATCCTTGTTTTTGTGGATGCGCTTTAGCATCTCAAGCGCCTCTTGCTGGATCTCCAAGCCCTCTTTGAGCTGTCCGAGATTGCAAAGTTCTGATCCAAAATTGGTTAAGGAGCAAGCGACATTAGGGTGGTCCTTGTTTTTGTGGATGCGCTTTAGCATCTCAAGCGCCTCTTGTTGCAGCTTCATGCCTTCTTTGCGCTGTCCGAGATTGCAAAGTCCTGATCCAAAACTGTCTAAGGAGTAAGCGACATCAGGATGATCCTTGTTTTTGTGGATGCGCTTTAGCATCTCAAGCGCCTCTTGTTGTAGTTTCATGCCCTCTTTGAGCTGTCCGAGATTGTAAAGACTTGAGCTAACACTGTTTAAGGAGGAAGCGATACTAGGATGATCCTTGTTTTTGTGGATGCGCTTTAGCATCTCAAGCGCCTCTTGCTGGAGCTCCAAGCCCTCTTTGAGCTGTCCGAGATTGCAAAGCCCTGATCCAACAGTGTTTAAGGAGGTAGCAACATTAGGGTGGTCCTTGTTTTTGTGGATGCGCTTTAGCATCTCAAGCGCCTCTTGTTGCAATTTCACGCCCTCTTGGAGCTGCCCGAGATTTTCAAGCCCTAAGCCAACATTGCTTAAGTAGATAGCGATACCAGGGTGGCTCTTGTTTTTGTGGATGCGCTTTAACATGTCAAGCGCCTCTTGTTGCAGCTTCACGCCTTCTTTGAGCTGTCCGAGATCTTTAAGCCCTGATCCAACATTGTTTAAGGAGTAAGCAACATCAGGGTAGTCCTTGTTTTTGTGGATGCGCTTTCGCATGTCAAGCGCCTCTTGTAGCAGCTTCACGCCCTCTTTGAGCTGTCCGAGATTTTTAAGCCCTAAGCCAAGATTGTTTAAGGAGCGAGCGACATCAGGGTGGTCTTGATCCTTATAGATCTCTTGACAGACTTCAAGTGCTTTTTTCCTCCAAAAAACTTCTTCCTCCAAAAAACAAATACGGCTACAAGCTTCTCCTAGCCAAGAGGCAAGACGGGTTAATTTTTGCTGGTTGGATGTTTTTTCTAAGTGAGAAAATAACACCCTCCCGTGATGAAGCAACTCTTCTGATCGAGCAGCTTTTTCCGCAATGGAACCTTGATCGATTGTTTTTATCCACTCGTCGACTAGGTGGTCAAGAGCTTTGGTTTTTGCGTTAGAATTTTGTTTGAAAGCGAATCTGCGAATATTGAGCTGGAGATCGTTGTGCATGCGGAGTTGTTGGTTTTTTCGATCCCATTCAATGAAGGAATGTTTTTCTAAAAGAAATAGACTCGCTCTTGTGTCATCTTTTCGCTCGGTTGAGTCTGTGGTATCTAGGGTGAGCGCCCAATCAAAGGGGATATTTTGCCCATCGAGAAGACTTAGCTTAAGAAGGAGATTTAGCGTCTGATCTCCTCTATCCTGCTTTTGAATCATGTCGATATTTTTTGCGATTATTTCGGTAAAAATCTTTTTGTCGGTGCTAGATGATGTTTTCTTTAGGAGGCTGGGCAAATTTTCGTCTTGAATTAAAGAGGGAATCTGCTCGGTTGTATATCCGCCATTTTTGATTAGGCTTGTGAATTGCTTTAACGCAAGAGGGGTTAATGGGAGCTTAACCTCTTTGAGACGCTGTAATCCCGTTTCGTCTTGGACAAATTGCGCAGCTTCGCTTTGTTTTAGAGGTTTGAGTCGCAGCGGGTCTTGGTTCCAATCTCCAGGAGCGCTGTTTGTCGAAGTGATTAAGACATGCCCTTTTGTGGGAAGATAAGGGGCAATTGTTGCAAAACCTGGAGCGTCGTCAAAAACATAACAGCAAAATTTCTCTTTTAAATGAGCGTGGACCAACTTTGCTTTTTCTTTTAGCTTGAGATCATAAGGTCCTAGCTGGAATTTGTTGTAAATTTCTGCGTAGGCATTTTGAATTGAGATTTCAACAGGGACGCTCTGTTTTTTAGCTGCTTTGCAGTCAATCCATAAGATGTGGTCATAGTGATTCTTTTTGCAGTGTTCTAGAATTTGTAGTGCCATTTTGCTTTTTCCCATTCCTGAAAAGCCGACAATCGGCGGGGCTAGGGTCAATGTGTTTCGATCTGAATTGGCGAAGATTGTGGAGAGTCGGTTAATTTCTGCTTTGCGCCCGACAAAATTTTTCTCGGCCATGGGAATGGCAAGAGGTTCGCGTATAAGGGGGATGGATGAGGAATCAGCGCGACTAAAGATCTTTTGAAAGAGTTTTTTTTGATCGCGACAAGCTAGCTCATGAATTTGGTCAGCAACAAGCCGAATATCGATCGGTAAGGAGGTTTTAATGCAGCGTTGATCAAGGTCGATGTCTACGTTTTCCTGAAAAGGAAAAAGGTTATTTTGGGTGCTGATATTCAGTGCAAAGTTTGACATTCCAGCCGGCAGATGGCGAAAGTGGAGGAGATTTTTTCGTGGCTGTGTAATGTAATGGGCTTTGTACTTTAAGAAGAAATTTTTTTGAGCGGCGCTCTTTTGCTTTTCGGAGTCGTATTGAGCAGTGAACTCTTGGCCTTTGGGATTGTACTGATTAGAGGCTTCGGCAAGCTTAAAGAAATGGGAGTAGGCCCCAAAAGTCTCTCCTTTAAGCCATTGACTAAGTAGGTTACTAAAGCTATCTGGAGAAAAGATCGGCCATTTGACAATGCGTAAACATTTTTTTTCTTTCCCTGTTTTTTGATCAAAGCTCTCTACAAAGTTTTTTCTCGAATGGCTGCCTGAGAGGTAACTGGGAGAAATAGGAAAATTGTAATGAGAGGGCATGTGGGAAAAATCAAATACGATTCTATACATCGATCCTAAGCTATAAAATTTTCCCCGGGAGTCAGGATCATGAGAATAGTGCGTGTTGCAGCAGTTAACCGGATTGGGTGAGGAGAAGTAGAGCGTGATATCCAATTCGATTGAAGCGTCGGAAGCTCCTGGAATCATTTGTTTGATCATCGGATAAGCACCTGGAGGGTCAAATGCAACCGCTGAAAAGTGGGCGATGTGTCCTTTGGCCACTCCATCGGTAAGGAAGTCGGAATAGCTTGCTTTGATCATAAGGAGGAACAGCTGAGATAACCAGCCTCCTAGAGAATGTCCTGTAGATGTTACTGTATACGGAGCGGCTTTTGTTCCCCATAATTTTGCTAGCGAGAATACATCTCTGATAACGGTAGTTAAGAATTTTTGCTGCTCGACGTAGTTGTTGAGCACCACTCCTTGCAAGTCTGTTTTTAGTGCGGCTAAGCTAGCTGTTCCTCGATGTGCTACGACGATTTGTCGTTTATCGTGATTAACATAAATAGCGCCATAGTACCCACCATCACAGTTCGTGTAGACTTTGGCAACTTTCCATCCCCTTAGTTTGTGGGGTTGATTTTTACCTTCGACAACAACAGCACTGTCAATTTTTAAGTTGTCTTGATAGGTGTGATCGCTAAGAACAGCGCACTCGTAGGCACTGGCTTGGTATTTGATTGTAAGTAAGCTGTCTTCCTTTTTGGTCTTGATTCCAAAAAGAGATAGAACTGCAAGTCCAGGCAACATATGGGGGTTTTGAGGCAACCGAAACTGCTGGTTTTTGCCACCCCATTGGCGGGTAAAAAGAAGCGTTGGAAGGGAAGAAAAGCGTTTGTCCAGTAAGAGACGGCTCCTCTTTAACGCGTTTGTTGCCGAGGGAAAAGGATTGAAGACGTTTTGATGAAAAAGGCGAAAGTAAGATGTTTGTTGTGTATAAGAGCTCAGATAAGAAGCAGTAGATAGCGTTCTTTCACTCCAGTGAACTAGTGTTTTGCTAATCGAAGAAAGAGTCATAGAACCTCCGAAATAATTTCCTTCAGAGGCTACTTACGCAAAAATCGCTTTCGAAGGGAAATTTGCGTAGGAGCCTCTATAATCTCATAATTAATGATGAATGATGAATGAGTTTTTGAGGCATAAAATTCAATTATCTTACTACCTGTGAGTGCGACCTATGGGTATTTAGAGGGATTTTCAATTTTTTTCATGCTTGAAACGGAAAAATGGGCACATACTTGGATAAAGTAGGGGCCATTTGTCCGTTTCAAGCATGGGAAAAAGAATAATTCAAATCAATACCCATGAACCTATCCGTAAATGAAAAGCAAGAAGATTTTCATTTACGGATAGGTTCATAGGTCGCACTCACAGGTATCAGTA
>JBCCHO010000200.1:0-4221 GCA_039028715.1 Chlamydiota bacterium
AAAAGTTGAGCAAGATGTTTTTCGAGATTTCAAGGAGATCTTGCAGGGAATGGTTGTAACCATTTCCAAAAGAGCTCCTTGGAATCTCGGAAAACAGATGCTCCAAATTTTTCCAGAGCCTTGTGAGAAATGCGGGCTAGCAGAGCTTGTGAGAAATACGGGCTAAGTGATTTGTAGCAGAGGTTTTTCACGTAACATGGGTTTAAAATGAAACAATCGATACACCGTTTTTGGGCCAGTGTGGGAGTGGGAGCTGGCATTTTCATTGTGGCAGCAGATTGGTCAATTGTTCAAAATGCATTGCCCGTCCTGCAGCGGAGTCTCGGGGCTTCTATCGGCGAGCTGCAGTGGATCATGAACGCATTTAGCATCTTCACCGTCGGATTTCTCGTTGTGATGGGGCGGGTAGGAGATATTGTTGGCCGGCGAAAAATTTATGTCTTAGGCGTTCTCGTATTCACTGCTGCATCTTTGGGTGCAGCCCTCTCTACAAATGCCCTTGCGCTGATCATGGCGCGGGCTTGCCAAGGGCTTGGGTTTGCAATGATCATGCCGATGGGGCAAGCTTTGATCGTCCATATTTATCCAGAAGAAGAACATGGAAAGGCCATGGGAATTTGGGGGTTGCTAGCTGGGTTAGGGATCGTTTTTGGCCCAATCATCGGCGGACTGATCGTTTCCTTTTTTGCTTGGCAGTGGATTTTTTATATCAATATTCCCGTTGCTGCTTTTGTTCTTGTCTTAGTCGCCCTTTTTGTCGAGGAATCGAGAAATCAAGAGTCTCCACCTCACCTCGATATCAAAGGGGCAGTTTGCTTTACAATTGGGGTTGGCGCTCTTATTTTTACGATTGTTCAAGCTCCTGATTGGGGATTTGGATTACCAGTTGGCCTTGCATCGGCAGTCGCTCTTGCTGCTTTCACGGTTTTCTACTTTCTAGAACAAAAAGCTCAAACACCGCTTATTCAGTTTGATTTTTTTAAAAACCACCGCTTTTTTGGTGGGGCAATTGGCATTTTTACCGCGTGTTTTTTGTCGTGGACCTCCTTTTTCCTCGTTCCCCTTTATTTTCAAATTTACCGCCACGATCCTCCTTGGATTTCGGGTCTTGCTCTCGTTGCCATTGGGGTCGCTTATTCTCTATTTGCGCAGATTGGAGGGAAACTATCAGATAAAATAGATAAACGAAAAATTATCTTTGTAGGATTTATCCTCATGTTTTTAGAGCTTATTAGCTTTACGATTAGCATTGAGGTGATTCCATTTGCTGTGATTGTTTTTCTGCTGTTTATATTTGGAACGGGGATGAGTCTTGCCTGGATACCGTCGAACTCTCTTGGCATCAGCGCGCTGCCTAGAGGTTATGCGGGAATTGCATCAGGGGCAATTGCAACCATTCAAGAAACAGGTGGCGCCGTTGGATTGGCAATCACAGGAAGTGTTTTGCGCGTCGCTGAAAAATATCGGTTTGCGGCTCTTGCCGAGTCTGGTGGAGTGCGGCTGCCCGAGCCGGTCGCCCGCGAAGCGAAAACACTTTTGTCCAACCCAAAACAGTGGTATGCCTTCCTGAGCGCGAAGGTTTCTTATTCATATGATCAGCTTTCCGATCTGTTCACCCATTCTTTCCTGTTTGGATTGCGCTCAGCACTTTATCTTGCTATTGCGCTGACCTTGCTTGTCATGATTGTATTGATCGTTCTTTTCACTCGAGATCGGGAAAGAAAATCGCCTGCAAAGAAAAAGTCAGTTTGATACACTCGCTTCTGATTTGTTCGCATTTCTAAACCCACTATTTTCTCAGGTCATCAACGTGGCATTCTCTGCTATTGAACTTGGCAAAGTGACTTTGGGGGAAGGGCACCCCCTAGTCGTGATATCGGGCCCCTGTGTTATCGAAGATGAAAAGCACGCTTTGATGTGCGCTGAAACATTGCAGCAGCTGTGCGAGCGGGTCCAAGTCCAACTCATTTACAAAGCGAGTTATGACAAAGCAAACCGCTCTGCTAGCGCGTCGTTTCGGGGGCCTGGTATCAACCAGGGACTTGCAATTCTTAGAAAAGTAAAAGAAACGTTTGGGCTTCCAGTACTGACCGATATTCATCATCCCGAAGAAGCAGATCGGGTAGCTGAGGTTTGCGACGTCCTCCAAATCCCAGCATTTCTCTGTCGCCAAACAGACCTCCTCATTGCAGCGGGAAAGACCCAGCGCCCAGTGAACATTAAAAAAGGGCAGTTTCTTGCCCCTTGGGATATGCGTTATGTCGTAGAAAAAGTCGCAACCACTGGGAATGATCACATTATTTTAACTGAAAGGGGAACAACTTTTGGCTATAACAACCTGATTTCTGATCTGCGCAGCATTCCGATTATGCAAAAACTTAAGGTCCCAGTGTGTTTTGATGCGTCACACTCAGTGCAATTACCTGGAGGTGCCGGGCACCAGTCAGGAGGGGAGCGGGAATTTATTCCGACCCTCACACAAGCGGCGATAGGTGCGGGAGCCGACCTTCTCTTTATTGAGTCTCATCCCGATCCAGTCCAAGCTAAAAGCGATGCCGCTTCTGTGATGCCATTTCAGGCACTTGAGCCGTTGCTGCGCCGAGCGGCGGTTCTGTTTAACCATGTGCGCGATGGCACTTAAACGATGTTGCAGCGAACGGCCTTGATTAGCTTTTTTCTTCTTGGGTTAGTAATCGCAGCGCTTTGTGGGCACCTTTACCGCAGTTTACCGCAGTTGAGTCGATCTCCTTTGAAGGGGGAAGCAGCCACCTCGACAGCAGTTTCTAAGTGGAAACCAATTGATCAATACAGAGCAGGGGTTGTCAAAGACCTTTGGATGGCAGATGAAGAAGAGCGACGCCACCACCAGATTCGCAGCGGCTATTCAGTGCTTAAACTCATCCCTGAAAAGCGGGGTTTTAAGCTGATTGAAAAGTTGCACGATGTGACGGGACTATTGCAAGAAAAAGTCGAGCGGGAATCTGAGTCGTGTTGTCAGCAGCTTCGTTTGATTGAAGCCGAAAAAGGGGTTTATGACTATCGGACACATACTTTTTTTAGTGGGTCGATGTATGTGGCTTTGGCGAAACTTCCCGGTGAGGACCTGCCTTTGACAATGCCGACTGACACCCAATTTTATGCCCAGGGGATTGCTAGAGAAGCGACGTTCTTTTTGATCACGCCTACCCCTAGGTTGCAGGCAAAGACTCTGAGAGCTAAAATCGATCATTAGCTGAGTTGAGGTTGACTATTCTTAAAGTTGTTGATCTGATCAAATCTTATGGCGGCAAAAAAGTTGTCAATGGCCTTTCGTTTAAAGTAAGTCGCGGTCAAATTGTCGGTTTATTAGGCCCTAATGGAGCTGGCAAGACAACGGCTTTTTACATGGCCATCGGTTTGATTTGTCCCGATAAAGGAAAAATTTTTTTTGGTGATCGAGATGTGACAGCAGCCCCGGTTCATAAGCGCGCGCGGATGGGAATGGGCTATCTCGCTCAAGATCCTTCGGTTTTTCGGCAGCTGACCGTTGAGCAAAACATTCGCTGTATTCTCGAAACCCTTCCCCTCACAAGAGCTCAGCGCAAACGGCAACTGGCAGCTCTACTCGAAGAACTCAACTTGACATTGCTGGCAAAAAAGAAGGCCTCAACGCTTTCCGGGGGTGAGCGGAGGCGGCTTGAGATCACGCGCGCCCTTGTCACGAACCCGACCTTGCTATTACTCGATGAGCCTTTTGCTAATATCGATCCGATCACGGTTCAAGAAGTCAAAGCGCTGATTCGCCATTTGAAGAAAAAAAACATCAGCATTTTGATTACAGATCACAACGCGCGTGAAGTTTCTTCTATTGTCGACCATACTTATCTCGTTCAAGAAGGAAAAGTGACTCATCAAGGCACTATGGATGAGCTATTGGCTCATCCGGTGGCACGCTCGACCTACTTTGGCGAAGACTTCACCCTGTGAATCCAAGCTACGGGAAAGTCTCAAAAAACTATTTACCTGTGAGCGCGACTACGGATAGGTTCATGGATATTGATTTGAATTTTTCCGTTTCAAGCATGAAAAAAAATTGAAAATCCCTCTAACCCGTATTTCTCACAAGCTCTGCTAAAAAGTTGAGCAAGATGTTTTTCGAGATTTCAAGGAGATCTTGCAGGGAATGGTTGTAACCATTTCCAAAAGAGCTCCTTGGAATCTCGGAAAACAGATGCTCCAAAT
>JBCCHO010000201.1:0-4155 GCA_039028715.1 Chlamydiota bacterium
AAGACAAGCCACAGAAGAGGTTTCTTTTGTCTTAAATGCGCGTTCTTGCAGGGCATTTGGGTCGGAAAAATCGCTTAGCGGCCCGCCGATGTAATCGAGGTCGCCTTTGTCATAGAGATAAAGTTGGGTCGTCGGATCGGGAATCACTTGAATCTCGATCGCATCCAACTGAACATGACTTGAATCCCAGTAGGTCGGGTTTTTCGCGAGCTGAAGGGAGTAGCCTAGCTTCCACTCTTTGAGCAGAAACGGCCCATTGCCAATTGGAATTTGCTGATTGACAGCAGCGCTGCTATGCATCGGTCGATAAGTCGATGAAGCGACAAAAGAGGGAAAGTGTCGATTGGGATTTTCTAACTCGACGATTAATGTTGCGCAATCTTTGGCGTAGATACCAACGCTATCGACTGAAACCTTTCCTTCTAAGCATTTTTTGCCGTTTTTGATTGGGTGGAAATCTGAGCTAAGTGGGAATCCAGATCTGGGATCGAGCATTTTTTTCCAGCTGGATTCAAAGTCTTTTGCCGTTAGTAAATCGCCATTTGACCAAAAGTTTTTTTTAAGGTGAAAGGTATAGGTTTTTTGGTCTTCAGACACATCGTACGACTCGGCAATAGCGGGAATGACTTTTCCGTCGCTATCTTTGCGCAGCAGCCCGTCGTAGAGCATGTTGACGAGTTGCATTGAGTGGTAATCGCTGGCGAGATGAGGCAGCGCCGAGCGAAAATCTTTTTCTGTTGCTGTGTGTAACGTGCGTATTTTTTGATTGTCTTGGTGCATAAAACCCCCCATAAGTGTGAAAAAACCAATAGAAAATAAAATGTGTTTGA
The DNA here is from genome assembly GCA_039028715.1 of Chlamydiota bacterium. GTDB lineage: Bacteria > Chlamydiota > Chlamydiia > Chlamydiales > Simkaniaceae > JBCCHO01. The sequence goes on from JBCCHO010000201.1 coordinate 831, forward strand.
TAGAACACAAAATGTGTTTGATCATAGGTGTCCTCTTAGCGAAAAATAAGAAAAATCGGGCATCGAATTGAACGATGGCGTCGTTGCAGACATCTTTACGTTTGGCTGCTCGAAAAACCAAAATCGCTCGTAGAATAGCGGCAAAACACAAGCGGCGCGGATGAGCATCTCCTCAAGGCGCGCGCTGAGTCTTTGTCTTTTTGCCGAGTTTGTTTCTCGCAGCGCTTTGTCTAGCAGATCTTTATAGTCGTGGGTTTCAAAAGCGCTTAAATTGAGCTTGTCTGTTTTTGTCTTAAAGGCGAGCAATGTCGAAAGAGGATCGTTCGTCGGCGCTCCCCACTCGACCATCGCGAGCTGGAACTGCTTCGCTACGCGCCGTTTGTAAAATTCGCGCCAGGGATGCGATTCAATGACGCAAGAAATGCCGAGCACGGCGTTCCATTTTTCTTTCAAGCTATTCGCAATGCTTTTTCTCAAGTGGTTATCGGGAACTAGGAGTGCGATCGGGGGAAAGTTTTCTTTTGTCAGTTTAAGTTCTGCAAGCGCCGCCTCAAAATAGGCGCGCGCTTGATCGGGGTTGTAGTCGATTAGAAAGCTCGCCTCTTTGTGCTGCGATAAGTGACTGGGAAGCACCGTTAATGCGGGGGTTTTTTCGCATGGAAAAAGCTTTTTTAGCTCATCGCGGCTGATGCTTGCCGCTAAGGCCCGTCTAAGGTGTTGATTGCTCAGCGGAAAGCAGCTCGTGTTGATTGAAAACCAGGAGATTTTCGGCGCGGGAAAAGAAACGCTCCCAACATCTGCTGCTGTCACAGCAAACTCCCCTTCAGCGCGATTGGGAATTTCGACAAAATCGAGCTTTTTTTCTCTAAAAAGGCGCAACGCATCTGCTGTCGAAGCGTGGACAACTGAAATAGTCTCAATCTCAACAGATTTTTTTCGAAAGTGATGCTTATTTTTCTTGAGGTTAAGCAGAAATCCCAGCTGCGGATTTTCAAGGCAAAAGGGACCGTTAGAAATAAAAGATTCGCCTTGTTTCTCAGCCCAATCAGGGTCTTTACTCGCAGTTTCAGCGGGGATGGGGAAGAAAAGGGTGTGAGCGAGCCGCTCTAAAAAGTCGGGCGTAGGATACTTAAGCTCAACAAGCAGGGCATAGCAATCTTTGGCCTTCACCCCCACCTTGTCTAAAGATACTTTGCCGTGCTTGGCCTCTTCTGCATAGTTAATGCAGTAAAACAGCTCGGGGAAATCGCTTGCAAATGACGGATCAAGCGCTGTTTTCCACGCATATTCAAAGTCATGCGCTGTCACAGGATCGCCGTTTGACCAATAAGACCGACGCAAAGTAAACGTATAACATTTTTGATCGCTCGATACGCGATAAGACTCGGCAAGCGCAAGCGCTAGCTTTCCCTTGTTGTCGAAGCGGGTCAGCCCCTCAAATAACGCCCTTAACAGCGTCGTCGTCGTCCGATCGCCGCCTCTTCTCGGATCGAGGCTTGACTTTGCACTCGAGCTAATCCGCAAATGCGGTTTCTTTTTTTCTCTTTTCCACTCGCTTAAATGGCCGAGCAACGATCTTTTCAAGCGCTTTTTCGTCTCGCAGTCGGCGCAAGTCAGCCAAAAGCCAATCGAATACGCGCCGTGCCAATGCGCGCAGGTAAAAAAAAGCGACGGGAAAGCAGCTGTCACTTGCTTCTTTTTCAAAAAGCTCACAAAATCAGCGCTTTTACTGTTGAGATAAGCAAAAAAAGTTTCCCCATCCCGATCAAAAAAATGAAGCGTTTCTCTCAGCTTTCGACGATCGATATAGTTCAAGAAAAGGCGAAAAAAAGCGCTCAGTGGTTTTTCATCTAAGACCGCTTGCATCGCAACGGGATAAAGCGAGTAAAAAAAAGTCTCGATGAGTTCTGAATCTATCTGCGGAAAAGACTGTTTTAAGGCCGTTAGGTTCTGCTCTTTTTTCTCAAAGAGGCCGCCATTATAGTCGCGAATCGTCCCGAGCTGCTGTTCAAGTAAGGTCACCACTTTTTTTCGCGCCAAAGCAAAGCGAATTTCTCCATCACTGCGCGTGAGATCGGGCGTTTTTGCCAGCTGAAGATGAAAGACGTTAACTTCCCTTTCCCCAATCGTCTCTATGCGATCGGGAATACAAATGAGCGTTGGGGCCATCTTTTGTAGCGACTTTTCGAGTAACGGCTCATGTTTTTTCTTTTGACGTACGAGCAAAAGAGTAAACGTCAGTGTTTTGAGTTCCACGCCGTGAAAGAAAATCATTATGTTAGGATGGCAAGGGCAAGACGCTACTTCTCGGATCAAAATCGCCGCCATTTTCATGATTTCCTCTTCAAAACAGATCCCAAAAGCTTTTGGAAAACAGCGCTTAATTCTTCTCGCCATGGCCAGCTCAAGCTGAGCACCTATAGTTTTTCGTCCCTGCAAAAGATCGCCACCCCCTTTTAGCTCTAAATAGAATGTTTGCACCGGATCATTTTGATGCGCAAAACAGCAAAAAGACGCGGGAATTGAGGTGATGGTGGGAACGACTTGCTCAACTGCGGATAAGATTTGACGCTCACTTAATTGCTCGTATTTGGAAAGGTGAGCAGCAATAGCCACTCCAAGCCTCTTTCCCACGGGAAATAAGCGCACGCTCACTTTGGTTTCCAAGACCAGCTTCCGTTTGGCAAATTCAAGCGATAGAAAAATACGCCTTAAAGCGCCAAATGAGCGCTTGTCGCGAAACGCCTCTGTCGTCAACGTCGAAAAGAGCGCAAAAGAAGAACTAAGATCCTCGCCAAAAAACTCTGGAAAGCGGCGGTAGAGCCGGACAAGGTCGGCCCTTATTTGGGCTAATTTAAGCCACTCGAGATTCTTTTGATGCGCGCCTTGGTAAAAACGCAAACACTTTAGGCAAGTCTCTTTAAAAAAGGGCAACGACTTTTTGGCAAATTCCGCCCCCTTGGCTGATTCAATTAGAAATCTGATTTCCCCACCAAAAAAACGCTCTTTTGAAAAAGAATCAAGGGCAAAATCCTGGTGAGAGAATTTAACCATCTCGATCTCGCGAGTTCCCAAGAGAAACTGCTTAACTTCCTCCAAGAAAACGATTTCCGTCCGCTTAAAAAGCTTCTTAGCGAGGAAAAAAATAGACAGAGACCCTGGCAGAGAATCCGCTCGCCATGCGATCATAGGCAGGTGAGAAACAAACCAAGGTAAAAAATTTGCTTTGGGCAGCGGAAGATGATCAAAAAAGAAGTGAAATACCCTGCGCAGCTCGGCTAAATCTTCTTCTTGTTTGTCTCGTAAACACGCAAGAGAAAAAGGC
>JBCCHO010000202.1:0-4112 GCA_039028715.1 Chlamydiota bacterium
CCCGTATTTCTCACAAGCTCTGCTAAAAAGCTTAAGCAAGATGTTTTTCGAGATTTCTAATTGAGATCTTGCGGGGAATGGTTGTAACCATTTCCAAAAGAGCTCCTTGGAATATTCGAAAAAACAGATGCTCCAAATTTTTCCAGAGCCTTGTGAGAAATATGGGCTAGTGATGGCTCAGATCAATTTTTCTGTTTTTTTAACCGGCTTACCTGCGCAGACTCAACCGCGCACCTCGCTATATAGTACCTGTGAGTGCGACCTATGGGGATTTAGAGGGATTTTCAATTTTTTTTATGCTTGAAACGGAAAAATTCAAATAAATATCCATAGGTCGCACTCACAGGTAGTACTCGTCTCAAGTCAATGTTTAACCACCTTGGGGGCAACAAAATGACGATAAATCCCCCTAACGGCATCTTCAATCACCTCCCACACAGCTTCAAAGCTAGACTGCTGACCATAATAATAGGGATCGGGAATATCTTGGTCGCGATATTTAGCGCTAAAGTGAGTAGCGAGAAAGACTTTTTTGCGCTCTTCTTCAGTCGTCGCATAGGAAAGAACTCCAGCGACAACGTCTCGGGTAACGCCAAAAATAGCATCAAATAGAGTCAAATCGGTCGCTGTCAAAAGCCGTGCCCGCCCTTCTAAAACAACGTGACGCGCTGCTGCGATCCGTTGCATGTGTTGGTGAGGAGCTGCGCCGACAAATGTCGCATCTAAACCACAACTATCGACAATGATCTGCGCTTCTACTTTTTCTTTTACGGCCAAGTGGTTCATCAAACCAGCAAAAACAGGTGATCGACAAATATTGCCAAAACAGACGAATAGTAATGAAACAGATGCGTTACTCTTCTTTGACATCAGCGGCACAACGAAAACCGTAGGTGCGATTGACAACGCCGGGTTTATTCCGGTGGCGGTGGGCACATCTCATATCTTCTTTTAAGCTCTTCCAACAGCCGCCGCGCAACACGCGGTACACTCCTTGCAATGGCCCCTGTGGATGATCGGGCTCTTGCATCGAGACTTCATAATAGGTGTAGTCATACCAGTCTTGACACCACTCATAAACATTGCCCGCCATATCAAACAGCCCGTAACTATTAGCGGGGTAACTCTTCACAGCTGTAGTGTCGGAGCTAAAAAAGTTAGCCTGGGTGCGCTCGATTTCAAGACCTGTTGGGTACATAGCGTCAACAGCGCGACCATATGCGGCGATTTCCCATTCGGCTTCAGTCGGCAATCGCTTCCCGACCCATTTAGCGTAAGCAATAGCGCCATACCAGGTCGCTCCGATGACTGGGTGTTTTCCATAGCCCGACTCAATTACTAGCTTGCCACCGCGTCTTTTGATCCGCGATTCTCTTAGTCCGATGATATCCTGATTGTTAGCGTCTTTTTCACCGCCCATGACTTCTAAAAACCGCGCAAACTGCTCATTGGTAACAGGGTGAACATCGAGTGCAAAATCCGTAATCATCACTTGGTGACGGGGACGCTCATCCCTACCCCCTTCATTGCTACCGCGGAAAAATTCACCGCCGCGAATCACCACCATTTCTGTTTGCAACGGTTCGAGATCGGTGATTTCTTCCTCTTTGGGAACGTAGCGAGCAACCGTTTGTTCGACGTGAAAAGCAGCCGCTGGGTCGGGGTCATAAGCAGGGCGTTCAATCTGCTGAGGATTGAGCACAGGTTGTGGGTTAGAGTGAGCAACGAGCTCTGAAACTTTATCGAGCGGATCTTGTTGCGCTGTCGACAGCGCACGCTCTTCTTCTACTGCTAGGGCTGGTTGCTTTGTTTCTACTGGTTGCTTTGCTGTTTCTAATCCATGTTCAGAAGGAGCGGGTTCATCCCAATCGAGCGGACTTTCTTCTACAGGGACATCTTTCTTCTCGATGCTCTCGTCTTGCCGGCTATCGGCCAACAAAGTTTCTAGCAACTTGAGCAGCGATGTAGGTCGCTTTCTAGGATCGGGTTGCAAGCAGGAAGTGATTAAAAAATCCCAACGCAGGCGAAAATCGGGAAACGCTTCAGAAGGAAGCGGAAAGGCTCCTTCTGGAAAACAGTGGAATAATAAAAAATAGGCGAGCACACCAAAAGCATAAACATCTGAGCTAGGACCAACTGGCCTTTCCCGGTAAATTTTCTGCTCAGGTGCTAAAAAGGCATAAGTTTGCAAAAACGAGGCGTGCAGCTTAGAAAGCTTGCCCTGCTCAAGAATATGTGTTGGGTACTTTTCTTCGCCCGGTTTTGCAAAAACCGATGAGTCGAGTTCAATTGATAAAATATCCGCTAATGCCTTATACATCCGCGTTAGAATCACTCCCTCGCCAACAATATGAGCAAGGCCAAAATCAGCTAATGCAATTTGAAGTCCCTTGCTTCCCTTTCCAATAAGAATGTTATTGAGCTTGATGTTGCGGTGAACCAGTGGAAACCCACCAAGCTGTTTTTGGTGGGCATAGGACAGCGCCGATGCTACCTGGAAAAGAATGTCAATGATCTCATTTTCGTTAAAATTTTGCTTATTTAAACTTAAATACTGCGTGAGGTTTGTTGTTTCGCCAAAACAGTCGACAATGCAATCGGTGACGAGGAAATAGTACCCATCGGCGAAAGAAACATTATGAATTTTGACAATATGGGGGTGGTCTAGCGTCGCAAGAGCGGCGATATCCTTTTCGAAACGCTGAATAAAATTGCGATCTGTTGCCAGTTCTTCTGGTAATACTTTGAGAATGTATTGTTTTTTGACAAAGCGGTGTTCGGCTAGGTAAACAGATCCAAGTGTTCCCTGACCAATTTGTTTGATAATTGCATAATCTCCAAGCGTATTTTTATCCATGAGCAACCATTTGCTTTTCTCGGTCAGCCAGTAGGGTCATCTTGTCAGCTTTTCTTTTTTTCGTCTATGAAAACAAATTGTGTCATAAGACTCAACCCGAGTTTGCCACTTATGAGGCTCCTCGCGCAAAATTCCATTTCGAGTGAAATTCGCGCTTTTGTCCTTGAGAACTACTTTTGGTAAATTGCCTATCCTTAGCAGGATATGTCAATTTACCAAAAGTAGTTCTCAAGTCAAAATCATCAAATTTTCCTTTAAAGCGATTTTTGCGCGAGAAGCCTCTTATGTGAAAGAATTTTGAAGTATTGTTGATTATCAATCATTTATGTTTGGGATAGGATCCATAAGACCCATTCCCAAAATCGCAAGTGGTTTAGAACCAATAAGACGATAAAATTCTTTCACTACAAGTGGCAAACTCGGGTCAAGTCACTGCAAGCTAAATCCAGCCTAGATAATTGATTAAATAGTAAACGACAATGGGGAGCACCACAATAAAAACCGCGGCCCAAATCAGGTTTGGGAGCCATTTGACGCCACCACCAACGCTTCCTCGTTTTTCCAGCGTGCCAATTCCATAGTCAAATTCACATTTTTCACTGCCAGTTTGAAAAAGCTGCGCATGCTCTTTGACAATCTGGTCCCCATCAAGCCCCAAGAAATTCGCATATTGCTTGACAAAACCAATAATGTAGACCGAAGATAGCGACTGACCAGCCTTTCCCTCTTCGATTTCTTCTAAATAATTTATCCGAATAGAGGTCGAATTTTCGACCTCTTTAAGGGACAAGTTGAGTTCTTTTCTTTTGAACTTAAACAACTCCCCTAGCTTCTTTACATCTTCACTCATCTCAGCCATTATCATTTACCTATTGAGGCTTTTGCAATAAACACCCCAGGCTAGTTCATTAAGGCGATATTCTCAACCCTTAAAATGATGAGCTTCTAGAGGCTCCTGCGCAAAATTCCCTTCGAAAGCGATTTTTGCGCAGGAGCCTCGTTAGATAGGTAAAAAAACAGAACATTTATCTGAACCACCCTAAGACACCAGCAATTCCCGTTAAATAAATTTTCGCAATGAGATAGACTGTTTTTTCAACTATTTTTTCGCAAATACTGGGAGAAGAGCTATGGGAGTGCATTCAATTGAGAAAAAACACCTTTCTGCTAACCCGCATTTCTCACAAGGCTCTGGAAAAATTTGGAGCATCTGTTTTCCGAGATTCCAAGGAGCTCTTTTGGAAATGGTTACAAC
>JBCCHO010000203.1:0-4077 GCA_039028715.1 Chlamydiota bacterium
GACCAAATCCCTGTATGAAAGCGCGAATTGACAATACCATCTAACTGCCCAGATAATAATATCTTTAGAAAAGTGTTTCCGTTTGAACGGGTTTTCTTCAAACCCAGAGATAGAGATATCAGTCACTTTAACCCCCCCCTGTAAATCGATAATGACTGAACAATTTACGGTAATTGGGGAATTCTTTTCGGTTGAATCTATGTTTGCACCAGAACCCTTTTTGCTTCGATTGTGAATGTGTCACCTTTTACAATACACTTATCTTTCAGTTGCTCTACTCTTTGCACGCGATGGTTAAAAAGAATATTCCCTTTCAACTGTTTAGCAAATGCCTGAGGAAGTCGGTCATTTCCACCCTTTATAGCATAAAAAGAAGAGGAGTGATCATATTGTTTTAAAAAGGCTAATACCGCATGTGTTGAATTTGCTTGGAAACCGTCCCCCAATAATCCAACTATCGTATTAGCTTGTAACCAGTCGATGGCATCGTCGGAAGTGCCTATCCATCTCAAAGCATCAGAAAACGGCATGTCCTCGGTTATTTTTTCTAACTTTTCACAAACAGTATTTAGCAATAAATCTAAAGGAACTTCTCGTTCCTGTCCTTTAAGAAAGAAGCCTTTTTCGCTTATTTTTCCATTCCAATCTTTAAACCAGAAAATCCTTTCCATTGGCGTATGTTTTATAATAGGAAGTGGCTGCTCCCCATCTCCAAAAGAAAAAGGTCCCATTTCAAAATGCGTATTATCTGGTAAATGATAGGTTAATACTCTTCCGCCTACTCGATTTTCTGCTTCTATAACCTTTACATCATAGCCTTGAGATTTAAGATGATCTGCTGCAGCTAAACCTGCGAGTCCTGCTCCTATTACAGCAATTTCACACAAAAGGTGGATCATAAGTTAGAATCCTAGGAAATATTTTTCTAAAGTTATAATAATTCATAATTTTAGAGGAAGGGCCAAAGAGTTTTATCATTTCTCTTGCTTTCTGATACATAAATTACGTTACATCAATTGTTCCAATCGGTTTTTATCTACCGCCATTCCCAATCTTTCTGCTATGATTACTGCCTTTTCGGCTACTGTCTTTGCTTCTTCCTTTTCTCCTTCTGCCATGAGGATTTGAGCTTTTACATATAGGAGATGAACACGCGTTTTTTCTTGGACAATGAGCGGCTCAAGATGCGTAAGTAATAGCATTGCATCAGTTATATTTCCTTGGAGTAACAGAATTTTTCCTTTTCTAATTCCTGCTCGAATATAGTCATCTTTGCAGGAAGCTCTTTTAAAAAGATCCATTGCCTGACTCATGTAGTCTGCTGCTTGGTCTAAATTTCCATTTGGATCATCGGCAAAAATCGCTCCTGCATTGAAGTAGACCTTTGCCTTAAGGAACATGGGGCTATCCTCTTTCAATAGCGCAATAGCTTGATCGATCCATTTACAAGCTTCTTGAAACTTTGTTTGATCATGGGATAGATTCCCAAGAGCACGGCTATGCGCAGATAAAAGGTAAAGGCTTCTTATCCATAAACTAGGGTCAGAAAAATGCTTTGCGATAGCCTGGCAAGAAGTAGCATGAACTTTCACTTCCTTATAATTTCCCAAATAAAATGCGTTGCTTGCAAGTCTCGCGTGAATCTGTGCTGTTTCTACTGCATCAAGAGAAGGATCAGCAAGTGCTTTTTGGCCAAGTTCGCGAATCATTTCCCACTCTTCTCTCTCTTTAAGCAAAGAAAACTCAGAAAAGAAAGCCTCTTTTAGCAACGTTTCAGACAATGCATTGCAAATTGCCTGGATAGAGGATTTTGTAGGGCTAAAAGATTGGAAAATAAGGTCTGCCTTAGAAAAGAGCTTAGCATCTAATGGGTCTCTCAAGCTGAGAAGAATAAGCGGCTTTTCCCTCTCTAAAAGAGACTTTGTCATGCTGATAGCGGAACTATTTTTCCAAGCGTTATAAGAGCATACGATCACGATATCTCGATTTTCTGCTTTTTTCATTATGGCTTTTATGTCACTGCTCGACGGATTGAGGTGACTAAAAAAATAAGCGTCCGTTGACCTTCCGATCGTAAAAATCGAGCTGCTTTGAAGGTCATTTTCCAAGATTTTAGGAGCTACTATAAGAATGGCTTTATCGCTTAAAGGCGCAATTTGATTAGGCGTTTTTTCGGTTACCTGCAAGGCAAGAGAAGCGATCTTTTGAGCAAGTGCGCGATGCTTAAAGATGTCTATTGTGTTGTGACCATCTTGAAGTAAATGGTTTTCATATTCTTCTTTTAAGTAATTTTTCTTTAGCTTAAGAATTCTTGTAACAGCTGCGTCTAACTTTTGCTCAGAAACGCGCCCGCTTTGGACAGCCTCAACGATCGCATGGTGGACTCTCTTTACATCTTTTGTCGTTAGTTCAAAGCCTGCATGCTCTCCCATGAGCAGCTTTCCGCCTAAAATAAGCAGATCACATCCTGCATCTAGGGCCCTAATCGCAGCCTCGTCGACAGAGGGGCATGTCTTAAGCACGCCATCCATGACCAAGGAATCTGCAACGATCACTCCTTGAAAGTCAATGTTTTCTCTGAGATAGCGCAAGGTTTTTGCGGAAAGGGTTGCACAATTTTTATCATCTAAAGCAGGGACGAGAATATGGGCAGTCATGATGGCATCAGCAAATTTAGCAAGCGCCCTAAAGGGGCGAAGTTCGATCTCTTCTAGCTCTTTTTTGGACTTGTAGATGACAGGGAGTTTTTCGTGAGGATCTACAGCTACATCCCCGTAACCAGGAAAGTGCTTTAATGTAGCAATTACCTGAGCTTGCTTGAAACCTTCTAAAGATTGTCTACCAAAGGCGATCACTCTTTCTGGGCTATCTCCAAAAGAACGAACCCCGATCACAGGATTTTCGGGATTGCTATTGACGTCGACTACAGGAGCGAGATTCATATTAACTTGAACGGACTGCATTTCTTGCCCCATGGCAAAAGCTGCTTCCTTGGCGAGATGGGGATTTTTCGTTTCTCCTAGTGCTCTATTCCCAGGGAAACAGGTAAATCCAGATTGCAGGCGAGCCACAACTCCTCCTTCCTGATCAACAGCAATAAGAAGAGGGATGGGAAAGCGATTATTGGTTGCTAGTTTTTGAAGCCCCAAGCTTAAGCTGCGCACTTGCTTTGGAGAGTAGAGCCCATTGGACCAATTATAATAGATGACCCCTCCCACTTTCACATTTTGAATTAAAGTCCTTGCATCTTCATTAGCACTTTCTCCATGAAAGTGCACCATCAGAACCTGCCCTACTTTTTCTTCTAAGGACATTTTTTCCAAAAAACCAGAGCCAAAACAATGACTAGCCCATATGCACAAAGAAAAAAATACACTCCATCTCATCACTATTTACCTTTTTTGCAACAAAGAAAAAAATCAGCTCCAAATTCTTTTTTCATTTTCTCTAACTTTTCTTTTGAGCGAGAGATGCCCACTACACGCACGCCCTCAAAGATCAGCTTTTTGACAAGTGCATACCCAATTCCTTGTGAAGCTCCTGTAACTAACGCATATTTTTTTACGTTATCTCTTACTTTTAGCACTTAATCTCCTTCTATGCGAAACCATATGCCTCCTTTTTTTTTGCAGAAGCATATCACTCCAGGTCATTTTTATCTCGTGACTACACTATCTAGAAAGTTTCAAAATAAATTCCTTTAAAACATTTCCTTAGTTCTCATTTGGCACTTCCTAAAATCTTCAGCGTAGCTTTTGCAGGTAGTAGGCGAAGCAGACGAGCAAATAGGCTATAAAACAGGGAATTTTCAAAGCGCACTTTGTTTTTATACGCATTTTTTACCATATAATCGGCTATTTTTTCTGCGCTCCAAGTGAATGGAAGGGTTCCTTTTAAGGTTCTGGTGCAAATAGGGATCTCATTGACAAAATCGCTCTCTGACATCCTATTTTGCCCTCTTTATTAAGCTGCTACTCCAAACAGCTCCTCTATAAATTTTTTTTGAATCAGAAAGCCTTTCCCTCCAATGCCTTTGACTTGATTTTTGCGGATCATATGCATAGATTCATACCCTGA
>JBCCHO010000204.1:0-4046 GCA_039028715.1 Chlamydiota bacterium
CCTGATTCGTGAATCCGCATCCTTGCGTGAATTGGTACGCAACACAGAGGCAGATCAACTACTGAACGCACTGACCACACATCCCGATGGGCAAGCCATCGTCGATGACATCCAGCACTATCTGGATGCGTATGTAAAAATTCAAGCCTCTGGTAGGTAAAAAACAGAAAATTTATCTGAACTATTACCTGTGAGTGCGTCCTATGGATATTTATTTGAATTTTTCGGTTTCAAGCATGAAAAAAATTGAAAATCCCTCTAAATACCCATAGGGTGCACTCACAGGTATTATCAGACGCGGGCTTGGGTTTCAAAATGATCTGTGATGGAAGTTTTTCACACAACTTGGGTTTTAACTGTATCAATCAAAGTACGCACATGAGCAACGGGCGTATCGGGCAGAATTCCATGCCCTAAGTTGACAATAAAACCGGGGTCATAAGCCATCTGGATCAAGGTTGTTGCCACTTGCTTTTTGATGATCGCGGGATCAGCATAGAGCAGCTCGGGATCAAAGTTACCCTGGATAGCCATCGAGGGAGGCATGCGGCGCCGTAAGTCAACCAGAGAATCGGAAAAATCAACACCAACTCCTTGTGGTTGCAATCTCGATAGCTCATCGATAAAAAGAGCCGAACCGCGGCAAAAAAGAATCACAGGCACATCGGGAAACGCCTGCAAAATTCTCTTAAGATAAGGAACTGCAAAGATTTTAAATTGGGGCTTAGAAAGAAAGTGGACACAGGAGTCAAATATCTGCAAAACATCCACCCCAGCAGCCAGCTGTAATTTAAGGTACATGATCGTCGCCTGAGTGATCCGATCGAGCAATAGGTGAAATCCATCGGGATCGCGGTAGAGCCAAGGCTTGGGCTGCTTTCCCGTTAGATAATAAGCAATTGTAAACGGCCCGCCACAAAAGCCAATGAGCGGACAGCGAAGGCGCGACTTGAGTCGAGTAATCCCTGTTGCAACAAAGTTAAGCGTTTCTTCAACAGGCGAAGCTGTCAATTGATTCAGGTGCTCGCGGCTACGGATCAATGGAGAAACAGCTGGTCCCCCTGTTTTTGGAAAATCGACAGTCACGCCAAGTGGCAAGACGACGTGTAAAATATCGGCAAATAGGATCGCTGCATCTACTCCTAATTCGTCAACAGGAAGGCAGGTGATTGTTTCAATTAACTCCGGACTAGAAAACATTTCTTTCAACGAGTGAATTCGCCGAATTTTTTGATAAGAAGGAAGATAGCGACCTGCCTGGCGCATGATCCACACTGGGGGGCGAGCGTGAAAGTTGCGACAGTGCAGGGCAGAGAGAAAGAGCGATTCATCTCGCTCCAGAGAGCAATCTTTCGAGCACAGCTTCGACGGTAAATCCAAATTCATGGGCAATATCTCCAAGTGGGGCTGATAGGCCAAAGCTTTCGATGCTAATCGAAATGCCTTCGGATCCAATCCAACGATTCCAGCCAAGACTGACGCCAGCTTCAATAGAAACGCGACGACCTAAATCACCGTCGACAACGCTTTTTTGATAAGAAAAATCTTGAGCTTCAAAAAGCTCCCAGCACGGCATAGAAATGACTCTCACCTGCTTCCCTTGCTTCTCAAGAGCTTGAGCAACATCCAAAGCCAATGCTAGCTCAGAACCAGTGGCAAAAAGCGTGAAATCGGGCTTTTTTTTCTCTTTTTTAACAATATAGGCCCCGCGATAAACTCCCTCTTGGAATGGAACTTTCGTGACAGAAAGGGCTGGAAGACTTTGCCGCGATAAAACTAATAGTGAGGGTCCCTCGTAGTGAAGAGCGGCGAGCCATGCACCTTTGACTTCTTCGCTATCTGCTGGTCGGAACACATAAAGGTTTGGCATGGCCCGCATTGCCGCTAGGTGCTCAACAGGCTGATGTGTTGGCCCGTCTTCTCCTAAGAAAACTGAGTCATGGGTGAGTTGATAAATCACATGGTACTTAGATAGACTCGCCAAGCGCACTGCATTGCGCATATAATCGGAAAAAGTAAAAAAAGTTCCGATAAAAGGAAGAATCATTTCTGTTTGATAAAGGCCGGATGCGACTGTTGCCATCCCAAACTCGCGGATGCCAAATTTAATATTCCGCCCAGAAAAATCGTCAGGAGTAATGAGCGAGAACTGTTTCATCATGGTACAGTCCGAAGTCGATAAATCAGCCGAGCCGCCATAGAGAAAGGGAAGTTGATCTCCAAGAACCTGGATGACTTCTTGAGACGCCTTTCGCCCAGAAATAGGATCGGGAAATTCAATTTTATCGAGTGCTTGACCTAAATCATTGGGAATAGTGCGGCGTTGCATTTCGCGAAATGTTTTCGCAAGTTCGGGGTGATCTTCACTCCATTTCTGGAACCGGCTATTCCACTCTTTTTCCAGCGCTTCTTGTTTTGGAATTCGGCTAGAAAAAAAGGATTTCACTGTTTGCGGAATGTAAAACTCTTCTTCGGGCAAGCCGAGCGTTTCTTTGGTTGCCTTAACTTCCTCAGCGCCGAGTGGCGAACCGTGCACTTTGAATGTCCCTTCTTTATGTGGCGATCCTTTTCCAATAACCGTGCGACAGGTGATAAAAATGGGCCGTTGCTGATTATTTCGAATAGATCCCAATACCTGATCAATAGAATCGAGGTCATTGCCATCCATCTCAAAAATTTCAAAGCCATAAGCGCGGTACCGCTCTTCGACTTTCTCTGTTGAACACTGTTTGAGCATCCCATCTAATGTGACCTGATTGGCATCGTGAATTAGGATAAAATTATTGAGTTTCAAATAACCTGCCAAAGAGCTCGCCTCACTAGAAACTCCTTCCATCAAGCAGCCGTCACCGGCGAGACAAAACACCTTGCCGTTGATGATTTCATGTCCTTCTTTGTTAAACAGATCGGCAATGATTTTCATCCCAAGAGCTTGACCAATAGCATTGCCTACTCCCTGTCCGAGCGGACCTGTTGTCGATTCAACTCCAGGTGCTTCTCTATATTCAGGGTGGCCAGGAGTTTTAGAGTGAAGTTGACGAAACCGCTTAATTTCATCTAGGGAAAGGTCAAATCCCGCCAGATGCAGACACGAATAAAGCCACATTGAGCCATGCCCAGCTGACAAGATGAGTCGATCTCGGTTGATCCAATGGGGGTTTTTTGGATTATGACGCAGCAATACGCCGTAAAGATATGCTCCAAGTTCCGCACACCCCATAGGAAGTCCAGGGTGGCCCGAATTGGCTTTTTGGACAGCTTCAAAGGAAAGTTGTCGAATGGCATTCGCTGTTTTTTCGAGTGCTTTTTTTAAATCGGCATCCATAGATTAAAAACCTTTTCTTCTTTTTCAAAACTCCTGTTATTATTTTTAGTCTGAGGTCTCAAAGATAGCAAGAAAAACTTGCCCTGTGCTTATCTATTACCTCTGAGTGCGACCTATTTTTCCCTTTAGCGCTGCATAAAGGTTCAAGATTTTTTGAATCAAAGTGAAGAGCAGATCCATAGAGCTGTTCGAGCTTTGATTCAAAAAAGATGAAATTTTATGTAGATGATAAAGGGAATATTATTTTTAAATAAATTCTCCACCTTAATTAAGGAGAATTTATGGAAACTCAATTTATTTTTATCTACTGTCTTGCTGATGCGGTTGTATCTTCTCTCAACATTAAAGATGACCCTCAATGTTTGATGTCTTCTTCAGAAGTCATTACATTCGTTTTAATTTCATCTTTATTTTATCAGTGCAATTATCGACTAACTCGTCTAGTTGTTTAATCAGCTTCAACACGGACCCCTGACGGAGAATCCGATTTGGCGCGAAAGATTGAAGCTCAAGGGGGCAAGCGGGGGATAAGCCGTCAGGACTTGTCCCCGACATGTCTTTTTAAAAGAACCTCTATTCTTTGAACCTATCCGTAAATGAAAATCTTCTTGCTTTTCACTCTTTCTGCATCTTTCTGGAAGCTGATTTGTTACCCTTGTCTCATGGACAATGTGTACAAATCAGCTTCCAAAAATTTGCTAGAAACCTGGTAAAAACCAAA
>JBCCHO010000205.1:0-4041 GCA_039028715.1 Chlamydiota bacterium
CTTATCCGGCAGGTGGATAAAACCCAGGGAAGAATCGGTCAAAAGAGACCGTCAAATTCGGCGAGATTTTTGCAGATTGAGTCGGCTCGGGTATATACCGAAGACGATTCAAAATGCAAAAAGGTCGGTGATTTGGCGGGGCTATTTTGATCGACGTTTTTCCTGGGTTCTTATCCGGCAGGTGGATAAAACCCAGGGAAGAATCGGTCAAAAGAGACCGTCAAATTCGGCGAGATTTTTGCATTTTGAGTCGTCTTCGGTATATACAAACCGCTCCATAACATTAGCGGGATGAGCATTACCGGCGATAAGCCGAGGAAGGTAACGATCATGCGAAAAGTATTCGCGCTTACAAAAAAACCAAGCCAGCACTTCCTCCCCCCCGCTAAAGCAAGGGGTATCTGTGCTTTGGAGATTCTATGAACACTCCTAACAATCAATGGATCAAGCGTGTCCAGTCACTTGCTATCCAAGCTCAAGATAACCCCATGTGGGGGACGATTCCTTCTTTCCCATGGGATCGCCTGACTCAGCAGCTAAAAACGGCGCTTTCTATTGAAGCCCTTCAAATCACCGCCGGTGCTGCTGACTGGAAGTCAGCGGATGCCTTATTAGAAGGAATGGAGGAAAATCCCTTTTACACCTCTGTCGAATTTTCTCCTCTTGAAGGTGAAGCTTTTCTTATCTTTTCCCGCGAAGATTTTGCAAAATTAGCTTCCTGGACCCTCTTACCTCAGGTGGAAGATGTCACCTTAACTGACCCTCACCTTCAGCAAGGGCTTTTTCGCTATTTGGCTTTAGAGGGCGCACGAGTGATCGACCACCTCGGAGTCTTCACTGACTTAACTCCCAAGCTGACAATAAAACCTCTCCCAAAAGAAGAGGCTTACACGATCAACTTCTCCTTGCAAAATGGGGAAGAAACAGCCTGGGGAAGACTCCTTTGTATGCCTACCTTCCAACAAAGCTTTAAAACACATTTTTCTCAAAAATACCGCTTATCCATTCCATCCCACTTACATAAAGACATTTTTCTCGACCTGCACCTTTATGCTGGCTCAACAACACTTGACCAGCAGTCATGGGCAGAAGTCGAAATCGGAGACTTTATCCTTCTCGATCACTGCTCTTATTTTCCTCGAACAAAAAAAGGAACGTTCCAGCTCGCCCTCAACCAAAGTCCACTGTTCCAGGTAAAGCTCAAAGAAGAGCAAATTAAAATTCTCGATTATGCACTTTACTACGAGGACACAAAAATGGAAGATATTCCAGATAATGATGATCTGCTTGATGATGATTCTCTTCCCGAAGAGGAGGACGAGTTAGAAGACGATGATGATTTAGAAGACGATGATGAGTTAGAAGACGATGATGAGTTAGAAGACTCTTTCAATGGGGAAGATGATCTAGAAGAGGAAGAAGCAGAGGAAGAGGAAAACCTGGATGAAGAAGAGAGTGAATCAGATTCAGAACTCACAGAAAATAGCGCTGCCGCGCCGCTTATTTCACCTGATCAGATCTCTCTTATGCTTTCAGTCGAAGTCGCCCGCCTAAAAATGAATCTCGATAAACTCCTTACGCTTAAGCCTGGTAATGTATTAACGCTCGCTGTACATCCCGATATGGATGTCAACCTCATTGCTAATGGTCAAAAAGTTGCTCGTGGTCAATTAATTCAAGTAGGCGATGTCATTGGCGTTAAGATTATCGAACTCGGTAATTAGTACCTGTGAGTGCGACCTATGGGTATTTAGAGGGATTTTCAATTTTTTTCATGCTTGAAACGGAAAAATGGGCACATACTTGGATAAAGTAGGGACCATTTTTCCGTTTCAAACATGGGAAAAAGAAAAATTCAAATAAATATCCATAGGTCGCACTCACAGGTAGTAAGGATAGCCGGCTTCTCAGCGAATAAGGAAAAAGGTATGAGGCTCTTGCAAAAATTGCTTTCGAAGGGAGTTTTGCGGGGGGCCTCAGTAGACTGTTTTTTCGAGATTTCAATCTATTTCCGGCAGGAAAGGCTCTTAAATCTTTCCAAGAAAATAGATTGGAATATTCGGGGGAAACAGATGCTCCGAACTTTTCCAGATTCTTGTGAGAAATCCAGGCTAGGCTGTGAAGAATCAATCAAGAAAAAAGCATTCACAAAATTCAGCGAAATTTTTGCAAATTGAATCGGCTTGAGTATATACTCAAGCCGATTTGCACTATATTTTCAGCCAACCAAAAAGAATGGAATCATTTCACAAACAAACGACTCTTCCTAACTTAACAGGTTCAGAGCTAAAGCCGCCAATCTCGCCAAAACGCATTGGCCCATACAAAGTTGAGGCTCTTCTTAATAAAGGAGGCATGAGCTACCTCTACCTAGGCATGCACCCTGAAAAAGAAATTCCGATTGCGATCAAAGTACTTTCGCCAAAGTATATCACTGACTCAGACATGGTCCAGCGCTTTTCAAAAGAAGCTGAGATTATCAACCAAACAAATCATCCCAATATTATCAAACTCTATGGCCATGGAAAATGGGAAAATGGGCTTTATATAGCAATGGAATTCGTACAGGGAATTTCTTTAAAGCAATTCATTCTGCAACAAAATTTAACCATTCGCAGTGCTTTAGATATGATTCTCCAAGTGGCTTATGCTTTACTTCATTTACATTCACATGGCGTCATTCACCGCGACTTAAAACCGGAAAATATTTTAATCACTAATCACGGTCAAGTTAAGGTCATCGATTTCGGTATTGCTCAACTTCATGCCGATAAAAGTAACGATCTTTTAACGCGCAAAGGACAGTTCATCGGAACGCCAACTTACATGAGCCCCGAACAAAAGCGAGATCCCCTTAATGTGAGCTATGCAACAGATATTTACTCGCTTGGAGTCATTGCTTTTGAATTGATTGTCGGAAAGCTTGCCTATGGGTCGATTCAAACTCATCTGCTTCCTAAAGGGCTGCGCAAAATTATTGCTAAAGCTCTCGAATCCTCTGTCGACAAACGCTACCGCGATGTTGTCGATTTTATCACCGACATCACGCGCTATTTAAAGGCAACTGTAGGACAGAGCCAATCAAAGCACCCTCAAGATGTAAAAGAACTTTGGGCTGCTTTGCAAACGGGGCAGCGAAAACTCTTGCCACCATCACTTCCGAAATGGAATCCACTCTCTGTCGGGCTTGCTCGTTTGGCAAATGGGTTTAACTTAAGTTGCTCATATGATTTTATTCGCTTGGCGGATCAATCGTATCTCATTATCTTTAGTGATTATGTTGAAAATGAGCTCGAAGCATTAGCTTATAATGGGATGCTAAAAGGAATGCTGCGCAGCCTTACGCACCCCTACCTTACCTCAACACAAAAACCGTTTGATTTTCTCTCTCTTGTCACAGTGCTCAATGAAATACTGGCAAGCCAAAGCCAGGGCTCTTCCTTTCTCTTCCACTTATTCCACCTCAAATCTCTAAGCGATCAGGTTTCTTTTATCTCGTGTGGATTTCCTCCACTCATTCATGTTGCCGCTGATAGCTCACAAATCCGTTTATTGGCCAATGAAAATCCCCTCCTCGGCGCGAATCGTCAGCATCAATTTTACGGAGTCACAGAAAACTGGCGCGAAGGTGACTTACTTGTTTTACACTCTTTTAAGCCTAAAAAAGGCGATCAAGATCTGCCCTTACAAAAGATCATTGCCCCACATTTGCGTCTTTCCGCTCAGTCTCAAGCGGAAGCTATTTTAAGAGATTTAATCCAAACTTCACCTTCCCTGCCTAATGACGACCACACTATTGTCTTTACAATTCAAAGAATTTACTAGTGTGACACTCTCAATCCCCCAAAGCTTCGTGTTGTGAATTAACCAACTATTTTTTTAAGCCTAAGTTGTGCCTTATCCCGCATTTCTCACAAGGCTCTGGAAAAATTTGGAGCATCTGTTTTCCGAGATTCCAAGGAGCTCTTTTGGAAATGGTTACAACCATTCCCTGCAAGATCTCCTTGAAATCTCGAAAAACATCTTGCTCAACTTTTTAGC
>JBCCHO010000206.1:0-4038 GCA_039028715.1 Chlamydiota bacterium
ACAGGTAAAAGCAAAAAACTCACGAGGCAAAGATGTTTTTGCAGGTTGCTTTCAAGAAATTACCTCCTTTTTTTTAAAAAAAATTTTTGATAAGTTAGTTGTGAGTGCGACCTATGGATATTGATTTGAATTTTTCTTTTTCCCACGCTTGAAACGGAAAAATGGCCCCTATTTTATCCAAGTATGTGCCCATTTTTCCGTTTCAAGCATGAAAAAAATTGAAAATCCCTCTAAATACCCATAGGTCGCACTCACAGGTAATATGAGGAATCTTTCTTTATAAGAGGTCGATGTTTTCTTATGTTATGGGGTATTATTGACACAGCTGAAGAAGCTGAGTTAACGGCGAGATTCGAGGCTGCTCAAATTCAAAGCAGTTTTTTATTTCGCAACCTCTACCGCGCGCGCAAGATCAGTGCGGCTGTGATCGATCAGAAGGGAAAATTGTCGTCTACAGCGATGGCAGAGCTGATTGAGCAAATGAAGAGCTCGTTTCTCCCTGCTTACGCAAGCGGCGAAAATGATCGCGTGACTGTCGAGCATTTCATCAAGACGCTTTCGTTTTTTTCTGGTCAAAAAAGGTCCCTAGCTCTTCTCGAGCGATTTCAACCTCCCTTTTCAAACCACTATGGCGCAGCGCTCGTGCGCGATTCTCTAGCTCTTGACCGGAAAGAAAAGTTGACAACGGCGCACTTAAGGCGGGCTGTTTTATCTGCTTTGCTCACCCCTTTGCGGCAAAATGTTGGATCGTGCTTTGCGACTGCACCAGCTATTTTGGTACAGCGCGAGCAGCAAAAACGCTTTCTGACTGACTTATACGACTTGCTCACAACGTGCACGCTAAAGCGCACCTTTAGCGGGGTCGAACATGTTGTTCCCATTTGTACGAGTTGGGGCTGCGGTGATTTAAGACGTGTCGTCAATTTTACAGATCGATCGGCATTGCTTTCACCGGGTCTACAAGCTGCTCTTCAGGCGGCGGGTGTGAGCAAGACCCACTACCCCAAAGGGACAAGGTCGATCGAAGCTTTTTTACTGCAAGCACTTTGTAAGCAACACCGAGTGTCAGAGAAAGCGGTCGAGAGCAATCGCATCCGCAGAAGGATGGGGGATCCTCAGGAGCCAAATATCGAGCAGTTGCTCGATTTAGAGGCGCAAGCACAAGCGATCTTCAAAGGCTATACAGATCACGCACTTTTAAAAGTATGGGAATTTACATTAGCTTCATTTTCTGACTACAAGGTGGAGTTTTATCGCTGGAATCTCTATGCCAGTTTGGGGTTTGATCCCGAGGAAGCGGGGGGAATTGGAGCGCTTCTTTATCAGAATATCCATGACAAGCTCGATCAGGCTAACAAAGAAGTCACCTCTCACCAACAGGAGTATCACCAAGCCTTTGATGAGGCGCGTGTATCGCAGGCTCTTCTGCGCAATGCCGATAACCAGCAGCGGTTTCGGACTCTTAAAGCAGAAATGACGACTCGGATGGGGCATGCTCAAGCATGCCGGGATATGACCGAAGACTCGCATGACCGAGCGACACACCTTTCGACACTGTTCCAGTTTTTGGTTGATCATTTTCTGCGTTATTTTCCCGATTACTTTCAGGAAGTGTACGATCCTGAGATGTTCGATGTGAAAGCAGACCTTTACGACGATAGTCCGGCTGGATTTCGACTCGTTTATAAACATGGACGCAGTGATCCCACCCTGTGGACGCCTATTTTTGATGCGCCCACTTATCAGAAAATGTTGACCAAATTTTTTATTGCGATTGAGCCGACATTGATTGCTAACTACAATTGGGAAGAGGGAGAAAAAGAGATTTCCGATTTGATGACCCTGCTCGTGCAGCATTTGCAGACAGACGAATTTCTCTCCTCAGCATTGCAGCGCATGGCGCGGCGACACAATATTGAGGTTAAAGGCGATCTTTTAAAAGCATTAGACAAACTCGAAAAGAAGCCGTGGAGCTATACCTCAGGGGGAACAGTCCATGCCCTAATCAAGTGTTATTATTGTGTCGAAAAAGAGCTGACAGAAGAAAAAAAGCAGTTGGCAACTCCGATGGAACTACTCATTTTTTTGCTCGATACGCTCAAAGCATTGCCGCCGCGCATCATACGACCTTTTGAGCAAAAAGAGCACTTGGGTTTATTGATGTATTCGCCCCAGCATGTTTTTACCTTGAGACCTGGCCTTGCCCCATTTAAGAATGGCTGGCTCGATCGCGGTTTTAGCTATACCTGGGCGCGCGACCAAGTTTTGCGCCCAGGAGAGAAGTTTTACCGCAAGATTTTGCTCGATCGCGATGAGCAGCGCTTTTTGATGCGCGCTTTTATAGCCGAGCAGCTCAACATGAAAATGACCCAAGTGAAGATAGCGCTTACCCCAGCGAAAATTCCGCTCGATTTACCTGCATTTCGCAACCACCTGCTACAAACCCTCCGCCCCTTTTTTTCCTCTGGCGTGCCTAATGAGAGGGTTGATGGATTTTTAAGAACCGCTTTCCCTCTTTTCTCAGCAACAGACATTCGCCAAATCGGGGAAAAAGTTTTGGCGCCGTGGAAGCAAGCGCGACAAATATTTTATTCAAAGCGACCTCCTAAAAAGCTCACCTATGCCCAATTTTATCGCTACCTCTTAGCTATTCTTGATAAGGAGAAAGAAAAAGAAACAGATCCGGTGGCATTTTTGATTGCAGCGTTAGAAAAGCACGCCGTCACGCCGCCACCGCCACTCCTTTTTGCCGATACTAATTGGGCTCAGTTTTACTTCGCCTTTGCGGTCAATCCGGGAACGATGGGGCTAGAATTATGGAGAGTGGACCGGTTGGGTCAGACTGGATTTCCCATGCTTTGTTGGAAAGAAACGTTTTCCGAAGCAGAAAAAAGTCCGTGGGGAATCTTTGTCGCGCCTGAAGAGTATCGCGGCGAACGTTTGGTCAGCCACTCTTGGATCAAAGCTTGATAGCCTGAGCTTTGAAACCCGAGTCTTGTGAAAAATCCGGGATAGGGCTTCTTCTCAATAGTCGCTTTGCAGGCGAAATTTGATAGGAGCCTTATTACCTGTGACTGCGACTAGGAGAACAATCTTTTGCACTGGGCTTGTTTTTTGTTTATTTTTTACTGCGCATCGTTATCTGCCTTATCAAGCGGCAACCCCTCTGCCCCCAGTTTGCCGGAGTTCGGGTTTTTATCAGATCGCGAAGCTTGGCTCGGGTGGAAATTTGGTTATGAATGGGACCTAGTGATGTCAAAGCGTGTCAAGGTGAAGGATCGAGAACCAGGAATGCCCGATCGTTTTGACCGCTATAAAACGCAAAAAAACTTTGGGGTGATCACCTTTAATATGAGTGATCGAGTTGAGCTTTATGGAAAGCTTGGAGTGATGCAGCTCACGCTTGCAGCCACTGCTAACGACTTTGTGCGGTTGAAAGCACAGGCTCAAAATACATTCACTTGGGGAGTAGGGGGTCGTGTTGTCCTCATTTACTGGAAAGAAGTTGTGATGGGAGTCAATGCGTGGTACCAGCATGCTAAACCCGGCGTAAGTCATTTTTCTCAAAACGGAGAAGCTATCTCTCCTAAAAGAGCCTATGTAGACTATGATGAGTGGCAAGTGAGCATTGGGTTTTCGCGCATAATAGGCATGTTCTGCCCCTACGCTGGGCTTGCCTATGCCGCTCTTTTTAGCTCTCTTTGTCAATCAGAGTGGTTTCCTCCAATCAAGATCAAAAACCGCCAGCCTTTTATCCTGCTGCTTGGCGTTGGCGTGACTGCGGAAAAAGCCGTCGCTTTCAATGTAGAATCTCGACTGATTGGAGAAAAAGCGATCACAGTAACAGGTCAGCTCCGCTTTTAAACCCAAGTTGTGTGGCAAACTCGGGCAAAAAACTGGCTCATCCGCAAAATGAATACTCGAGAAAATAGCATAGGTAAGATCCATTTTTTATCATCTTAATGTGTTATGAAGAAGCAGGATAAAACAAATTCTCTTGTCTCTTGACGACTGAAAAGCCCAAAGCTAATCTCAAGC
>JBCCHO010000207.1:0-4037 GCA_039028715.1 Chlamydiota bacterium
AAAAGTTGAGCAAGATGTTTTCCGAGATTTCAAGGAGATCTTGCAGGGAATGGTTGTAACCATTTCCAAAAGAACTCCTTGGAATCTCGGAAAACAGATGCTCCAAATTTTTCCAGAGCCTTGTGAGAAATGCGGGTTAAACCCAAGTTGTGTGAAAAATTTGGGTTTTTATTGAGAAATTTCTAATAGTTTGTTTAAATGGTTGATTCTGAAAAACTCCTTGCGCAAGCGAGGAAATCATCTTTTGCACTTTAACCCGGATTTCTCGCAAGACTCTGAAAAAGTTCGGAGGATCTGTTTTTCCCAAATATTGAAATCTCGAAAAAACAGTCTACCGAGGCTCCTGCGCAAAATTCCATTTCGAGTGAAATTCGCGCAGGAGCCTCTACCGAACCTTTTTGCAGAGCTTGTGAAAAATCCGGGCTAAAACTTTTTTCGCCTTGTAAAACCCCCACTCGGGCTTCACTTCGTCGGAAATCAATTTTAGAGTGCAAAATCTGGATTTCCCCTTATGCGAGTACGCATGCCTAGGCAACAACTCGGAAGAAAATGACAGTAGCATCGCCATTTTCTTGCAATTTTAACCCGCCGAAGTGAGAATTAAATACCTGATAATCAACGGCATTCTTAGGTTTTTTAGGGTCGACTAAATAGAGGTTCTTGCAAAAATCGCTTGTCACCGTAAAGTTCGATGATTTTGGCTCGATTACCTCTTTGCGCCAAATTGACATATCCTGCTAATGATCGGCAATTTGGCGCAAAAGAAGGGATCGAGTTTAAAAGTGCGAATTTTGCAAGAGCCTCAATAAGCTAAAAATTTATTTTAGACACACTGCCACCTTGCTTTCTGCTTTGTTTACTCAACACGCACAAAATCTTTATGCCTGGGCTAACCGCACAATTAAGCGCTTTCCAAAGTCGGTAGATTCTCGACTGATCAGGGGGCTCTACACGATCTTGGGGCCGGAAGTTTCTTCTTCTTTCTTAAAAAAGAGATCGCTTTTTCACCTTAAACGGTTATTGGTGACTCAGTTCTTACTGCAAAAAAAGATGGAGCAGCACTGTATTCAAAAAAAAAACCAGCTTCTTGTCAGAATATTCTCAATAGATGGCACCCTTTGCATAGTGACTGGCTATCCTAAAAAAGAATCTAAAATCACAGGCCAAATCATCCTCGAAGTCGCTAGCCAAAAAGTTCCAGCTCTTCAGAAGGTCGATCGCTCATTTTACCAATGGGAAAGCCAAGAGTTTTCCTATGCTTTCTGTTATGTAGAATTAGAAAAGATGAGAGGAAAAGACCTCTCTTCTTTCGAAGCGAAAAACCTTGCAACTCATTTAAGCGCAAATCTTTGTTATTACCTATCAGAGACTTCTATTTTCTGGCCCTACAACCACGAAGAGGCTTTCAAGCAGCTACTTATCTTAGCAAAGGAAATCTCCTCGAAGAAAGACTACCCCCAAGTTAGTATTCGCTTCCAAAAGCAGATACCGACGCAGTTGGAATTTATCATTTATCTCGCTAGACCTAAAGCTACGGTTTCTTTAGAAACGGCAATCACTGACAGTCACTTCCCTTTATCTACCCAACTTATTCCCCATATTAAACAAGAAGTTAATTTTAGAGGCTCTTGCAAAATTCCATTTCGAGTGAAATTCGCGCTTTTGTCCTTGAAAACTACTTTTTGCAAATTGCCTATCCTTAGCAGGATATGTCAATTTACAAAAAGTAGTTCTCAAGCCAAAATCATCAAATTTCCCTTCGAAAGCGATTTTTGCAAGAGCCTCTTTAGTACTCCCATTCTCATAGAAGCTTTTTCCTTGCTTATCCCAAGCAAGGGCTACGAGCACCGTCCCGCAGTCAATTTGCTACACGCACGCGAATTTATAGCCAAGCTCCTCAAAGATGTGATTGGCATTTTTAGAGATTATAATGGAGGACTATTCGAAACACAAAAGGCAAGATTCGAAAAGCTTTGCACGCTATTTTCCGAGGCCATCCCTAATTTCTTTGTTTTTGCTGAAGATCTGTTCTATGCTCTTTGTCCTATTGAAACACAAATAACCCTAAGCGATTTTCTTTTTAAAACTCTATTTGATGGGTTTTCTAAAGCTCTAAACAAGCCCTCGCCTTTCATTGGACAAGTCAATCGCTACTTGCTAATTTTTAAGGAAAACGACGGCAATGCATTTCATTCTTTTTCAAGCCAAGCAAAAAAACTGCAAGAGGCCGGAGAAATTACAGCCTATGCCAACATAAAAATTTTCAATAAAAACTACTTCTGTGTCTTTAATGAAACAGGAAAATTCCTTTCAAAAACAAGACACTGCTTCAGCAAACCATCAAGTAGCCGCATTTTTTATTTAGCATTTCAAGACCGTCGAATCAGCTCTCTTAATCCAGGTTATTTAAGTAGCCTCGGCCATACAAAGCCTATAGGAAGCCTTCTTTTTGAGAGCTTAACCAGAATAGATCCCAGTGGAAATGTTACCTATGCCGGAGCGGAAAAAGCCTATCAAGAGCAAGGATCTTACTTCTTCAAAATTAGAGAGAATTACTGGTCGAATGGGGATAGAGTGACCGCATTTGACTACGAAAGAGGATGGAAGAAAGTTTTCTTCAGCTCAAGCCAAAAAAGTTATTTCCACTTTTTAACACATTCCAAGCGTCATCTTGGAGTCAAAGCACTCGATGCCTCGACTCTGCAACTTCACTTATCTCAACACGACCCATTTATTTTAGAAAAGCTGAGCCACCCTATCCTATCGCCTATTTATTGCAATACAACAGAGCCCACTATCTTCAATGGCCCATACGCTATTCAACAAGAGGGAAAAGATTTTCTTATTTTTGAAAAAAATCCTTACTATTGGGATAAAAAAAATATTTTCTTTGAAAAAGTTGAACTTACCTTTGGGCTAAGCTCTAAAAAAACCTGGAGTTTATATAAGCAGGGAAAAACTCACTGGCTTGGCTTACCCTTTAACTCAGCTAGGCTCAATCCTTGCTTGCAAAAAACGCACCAAATATTTAGACCCTGCTTCCTTTACTTCAACACAAAAAATTTTTTCTTCTCATCTCGGTTTACACGAAAAGTTTTTTCCTCTGCCATTGATCGCTGCTTCGTGACAACAGAAATTCTCCCTGGCTACCAGCCTCTTTTTCGATTGCTTCCAGCCGATCTTTTTTCTTCTGATCAACTGCCTTGCAATAGCGAAAAGCTTTTAGAAACTTTTAGTGCTCAGCTGCCCCGCACTTCTCACCAGGCCCCGGAAAATTTTGAACCACCTTCTTTGGGTAGTCCAACTAGCGAAAAATGGGAGTTAACCCCAGGACAGGCGATCACTTTGAGTTGCAGCGATCATCAAGGGCATATAAAAGTTGCTAAATACCTAAAAAAGAGGTGGGAAGAAGTTTTTAGCATCAAAGTCATTTTAGATATTAAAGAGTGGAATTTATTTATCCAAAAACTTGAAAAAGGAAACTTTCAGGTAGCTCTTATGCTAAGATCTCTATTTTCAAAAGATCCCTATCTTTTTTTTGAAGAGTTTGCTAGTGCAGAAAATTACAGTCTTTGGTCTCATCCTGACTATTCTAAATTATTAGCGCAAATAAAAGACGCCCGATCATTAAGCGAAAAAGAGAAATACTGGCTACTTGCTGAAGAGTTTCTCATTGATCATTGCCCTATTGCTCCAATAGTCAACTACAAACACTTTTACTCTCCTCACCCCAAACTTAAAAACTATGTCCTAGATTCGAATGCAAGTGTTGACTTTCGATTTTCTTCCTTGAGCTGATCCGAATAAACACCCAAGAAAACTGATTTAAAGCCTCTAGAGAACTTTAAATTCAGGTTGCTTTTGGGCGCTTTTGAACTGGAAGGAGTATAGTTGCTCAGATAAATTTTCTGTTCTTTTACCTGTCCAAAGCTTAAATTTTCACCTACTTTATTCAAGTATGCTGAAAATTTAAGCTTTGGGCACGTGGAAAAAGATAATTTTAGATGGGTAATTATGCCACACAACTTGGGTTAAAC
>JBCCHO010000208.1:0-4003 GCA_039028715.1 Chlamydiota bacterium
ACGACAAAAATTTCCCACTAGGGCTGGCTAATTAACTTTGCCAAACGCTTTTTTCCTCCTCATCCATAGCGCTTTGGCTATGAATTCGCCCTTCAAAAAAGTTTGCTTTGTCTTTGATCGCTCCTAGCGGGAGATTTTTGTCGTGTACAGAGACAATTTTTGCCAAAAAATTCAGGCGAAATGATAATTAACTACCTGATAATCAATGGCATTATTAAGGGTTTTTCAGGGTTAACTACTTGAGTTTTTTGGAATCGGTTGCACGAAATTCTAAAAACATAAGTACTTGATAATCAATGAAACTTCAAAAATTCAGCGCTACGTGCGCCGTGGAAATCGACTGCTACGGGCACTTCAAAACTGCGTTTTTTCGTGTCCCTACGCAGGAATTTTTCTAGTTAGTTGACCTTGGAAACTAAGAATACCGTTGATTATTAGATAGTTAGTTCTTATTTCGGCGGGTTAAAATTGCAAGAAAATGGTTCTTTTTCGGTCGAAAACGACTTTAGGTAAGTTTCGTAGACTTTACGGCTAAAAAAGGGAAGAAAAATTGAGGGATTTTTTGAGTAAAAATCAATTCTAATCCCGTGCAGCCTTTTTTTTTCAATATAGTGAATAGCTTGAATTGCCTTGGGTGAAAACCTCACTGTTTTTTGTGCTGCTGTGACTGTCCATATAGCAGGCTCAATGATAATTTGATGGGGGTGAGTTTCTAGGAAACAAAGGCGTCGATAGGGAATAAGCCCGACTGCAATTAAACTTATCCCTATCCCAAAGATCCAGATTCCCCACCGTTGCAAGAATAAAGTGCCGCCGTAAACGCCTGTGACTAATAAAAGAAGTAAGCCAAGGCCAGAAAACACCGATCCCCTGAAAAGAGCTTTCTGTTTAATTCGGACCGGAATAGAAGAGTAGAGAATAGCCATAGAGGACTGTTGTTTGATTTTGTGACTTAAATAGAATATCTACCCGCACTTCTTGCTCCGCATTTCTCACCAGCTCTGCGTAGAAGATTAAGCCGTTTGTTTTTTCGAGATTTCAAGAAAATCACTAGTCCGATGATAACTCGTCTAAAATTCTCTTTTCTCACTTACCTAAGGCTTGAATTTTTACCTACTTTGCTCAAGTATATTGAAAATTGAATCCTCAGATAGGTAAAAAAACAGAAAACTCATCTGAACTATCATCAGATGCGAGCTTGGGTTGTAACTATTCTCGTGAAGAGGACTTTTATAGCTGTGATAAACCCATCTCCTCCGGCTTTTGACAACTTTAATTTAAAACATCCCAACTTTTTCAAGAAGGGATATTTTTCGCTCCTCCGGGTTTTTTGCCCAATCCCAAATAAGGTAAAATCCTAAAAACCCAAGTTGTGTGGCATAATTGCTCATCCATAGCAGTCGATAGTTGGTTAAATCTCTCTTTGACGCGCGTAGGTTTCGCGGATAAAAAAGGAAAAGAAAAGCGCTACAGTGAGATAGATTGGTAAAGAAAAGAAAGATATCTGAAAATCATATAGGTTGTATTGTGATCTGCCGCCTATAGCGGTCACTAATTCAAGGAGAATGCTTGTGAATAGATCCGAGCTAGCAATGACAATGGCATAAGCGGTATGGATAACTGCGATGGCAGTTGCTTTTACCTGAGGAATATTTTGCTCGCAAAGAGTGACATAGCCTAAGTTGACTGGAGAAATAGAAAGACCGAGCGCAAAGAAGATACAAAAGATTTGTGCGTCAGATAAGTAAGGGGGATAAATAATCAGTATCAACATTAAGATGGCAAATAGAATGCCCCAAGGGATAAACATTTTTCTTTTTTGTAAAGAGGTCGAAACATACCCGAAAAAAGCTGATCCAAGAGTATAGCCCAAATACATTGTGATCGTAAAAAGCAAGATAGTAAAAGGGGTTGCTTGATAAGCGGTACGAAGAAAAGAAGTTCCCCACCTTCCAATGAAAGAAAATAAAGCTCCTATAACTAGCCCAGTCGTAATTCCAATAACCCACATTTGGGAACAGTCGAATAGCTTGCGTATTCCGTGTCTAAACTCTCCTTTTGTGTCAGAAACAATGCAATAAGGCCCGCTTCTGTTGTGGATGAAAAAAAAAGAGATCATTGCTAAAGCAATGCTAATGATACTAAAAACTAGTGAGACTTTTCTCCATCCTATATGAACGGAGATGTGGTAAAATGAATGGTTTAAAATAAAGTTGCATAAGTTTTCTAAGGCAATGAAAAGACCAATCCGAAAAGCAAAATTTTTTAGCGGGAACCAGTCTGAAGCTGATTTTAACCCGTAAATAAAAGTAAAGGCAGATCCAGTGCCCATAAGAAACCGCGCAATTCCCGCAACCAGCAGCTGGTGACTTTTTGCAAACAGAAAGCAGCCAATGCCAGTGATTAGAAGAGAACCAGTGACAAGCCATTTTGGTTTGTATTTATCTAGTAAGATTGCAATCGGAATTTGTAAAATGATGAAGGCGTAATAGTAAGAAGACATAGTGTAGATAGCGACGGGTAATCGAATGGAAAAGTGGGAAATAAATTGATTGAGGAACGATACTGGAACAACTTCTAATGTCGAGGCAAACCCAGTAAAAATGACATTTAGAAAAAATAGAAACCAGCCGTAGGAGAAAAACTTTTTCTGGTTAGGTACTTGATTTGAAAGAGAGGGCTTCATCAGTGGCATCTCTTGTTTCAGTAAAATAGTCTGAGCCATGATGGGCTCAACTTGAATTTAATGATTTGACATCCTCCACCTAAAGAAATAGGGCTTGTGAGATGAAAACACACTTGGGCGAGCAGGTATGCACAATCTATTCCCTGTTAGTGCTTGTTTCAAAGATGACCACCGGAGAAAAAGGCACAGGTTTAGCCGTAAACACCTTTACAGTTGAGACCAGCTCATGTTTTTTTGGATTCAGACTATCCAAGCGCGACTTTCTGCATGCGCTGCGGCTTCCGTCTTTTGAAAATTTTAATGTAAAATATTCCGGATTTTTCAAGAAGAAATATTTTTGGGTGTGGTAGAAAATAGAGATCTCATTGACACAATCGCCCTTTGACGCTCTATTTTGGGTTCTGGTGCAAGCAATGTTGACATCCTCCCACACCTAAACCGAAGTTCACAAGACTGATAGGATCGCGGAACAAGTGATCCGAAAAGGGGCTGTCCAATTCAGCGAGATTTTCTCACTTTGAATCGCTTGCGGGTATATCAATGCACGAGTGTTGCTTGGACCCCGGTTAAGATTTATAAGGCTTTTCCCTCTGATTGTTGTGAATGTAAAAGCGCTGATCGAACATTCTTATTTCGTTCTCATGTTGCTTTATTATTTGATTAATGCGCTCAATATCGACAAGGTTTGTGCTGTTTTTAGCATGTTTAATAAGGAAATCTACACAGCATTTGTGATTATTTTTAGCAGCAGCTTCAATAACTTCTTGTCCAAATAAGGCTCCATTGTTAATTAACAGACTTAAACACTTGTCATGACCATTAGAGGAGGCGATATAAGCGGGAGTGTTGCCGTCATCGCTTGGTTGATTAATATTGGCGTTAGCATTGATAAGAAGGGCTAAACACTTGTCATGACCATTAGAGGAAGCGATATAAGCGGGAGTGTTGCCGTCATCGCTTGGTTGATTAATGTTGGCGTTAGCATTGATAAGAAGGGCTAAACACTTGTCATGACCATTAGAGGAGGCGATATAAGCGGGAGTGAAGCCACCTTTTGTTGGTTGATTGAAATCGGCGTTAGCATTGATAAGAAGAGTTAAACACTTGTCATGACCATTAGAGGAGGCGATATAAGCGGGAGTGAAGCCATCTTTTGTTGGTTGATTAATATTAGCTTTAGCATTGATAAGAAGGACTAAACACTTGTCATGACCATTTGAAGAAGCGAAATAAGCGGGAGTGAAGCCGCCTTTTGTTGGTTGATTGAAATCGGCGTTAGCTCTGATAAGAAGAGTTAAACACTTGTCATGACCATTA
>JBCCHO010000209.1:0-3997 GCA_039028715.1 Chlamydiota bacterium
AAAAAGTTGAGCAAGATGTTTTCCGAGATTTCAAGGAGATCTTGCAGGGAATGGTTGTAACCATTTCCAAAAGAACTCCTTGGAATCTCGGAAAACAGATGCTCCAAATTTTTCCAGAGCCTTGTGAGAAATGCGGGCTAAATACCCATAGGTCGCACTCACAGGTAATAGGAGGACACAGGAAAAAATGATAAAAAAAAGGTTAAGCAAAGCACTAGCTGCTGCAGGAATTGCTTCACGCCGCGCTGCGGAAAAGCTCATTCAAGCAGGGAAGGTCACTGTCAATGGAGAAGTAGTTTATCTTCCCCAGACTCATGTTGATTGGCAACAAGACAACATCTGTCTGAACAAGCAACTTGTTAAAGGCGAGCAAGAAAAATTTTACTTTATGCTTAATAAGCCGAAGGGATTTATCTGCTCTAGCAAGCCCATTGGAAGAAAAAAGCTAGTTATTGATCTTTTTCAGGATCTGCAGCAACGCCTGTTCACGATTGGACGACTTGATCGAGATACCACAGGGCTGCTGCTCGTCTCTAATGACGGCCATTTTGCGCACCAGGTCATCCACCCCTCTTCAAATCTCACTAAAGAATACTTAGTGAAAACAAGGCAGGAAATTTCACATGACCATCTCGTGGCTATTTCTAAGGGAATGCGAATCGAGCGGCAGTGGGTTAAACCAAAAAAAGTTGTTAAGATGCGCCGCGGCACGTTGAAAATTACGGTCAAAGAAGGAAAAAAACGAGAAGTCAGACTTTTTGTTCAGCAAGCTGGCCTCACGCTACTATCTCTGCAACGCATTCGGATTGGCGGGCTCAAGCTCAACGACCTTCCCGAAGGTCAGTGGCGAGAACTTACAGCAGCAGATCGAGAGCTCATTTTTAATTGATTCAACAACGCTACCTGAACCCGGATTTCTCACAAGACTCTGGAGAAGTTGGGACCATCTGTTTCCCCCGAATATTCCGATCTATTTCCTTGCCCAAGGAATGTCATAGGAATTTTTCACACAACTTGAGTTTTAAGAATCTTCTCTGCGGGAATAAGATTTAAATCTCGAAAAAGCAGTCTGCTTAAGCCTTTTTGCAGAGCTTGTGAGAAATCCGGGTGAAAAAGCGGGCTTCTCAGCTACCAAAAGTAGCGCGTAAAACCCACTCCTTTCGATGCACGAGGATGTCAAGTGAACGGTCAAGGGGGAAAATAGGTCGCTTTATGCCGCGCGAAGCATTACATCATGCCGCCCATGCCACCCATGCCACCCATGCCGCCCATGCCACCCATGCCACCCATGCCGCCACCATCAGCAGCAACTTCTTTTTTAGGCTCAGGTTTGTCTGTGATCATGCACGAAATAGTGATCAGCAAGCTTGAAATAGAAGCGGCGTGCTTAAGGGCATTTTTTGTCACTAGGACTGGATCGACAACACCCGCTTGAACTAGGTCTTCAAACTGATCTTTTAAACCATTGAATCCCCAAGCGCCTTCTTTTTCAAAGGCTTTCTCCGCCATCATTTCCCCTTGCTTGCCGCAGTTTCTTGCAATCGCTGCAGCAGGCGCAAAAGCGGCGCGGAATACAATGTCAACACCGATGAGCTCATCAGCAGATAGATCGCGGAAAGCCTCTTTTAGACCGCGCACAGCGCGTAGCAAGGCAACCCCACCACCTGGGATAACGCCTCCAACAACAGCAGCTTTGGTGGCACAAATGGCATCTTCAAAGCGCGCTTTTTTTTCTTTAGCTTCTGTTTCTGTCGCTGCTCCAATGCGAATCACTGCCACACCTCCAGAAAGTTTAGCTAACCTGTCTTCCAGATTATTGCGATCATAGTCGGAAGTCGCTTCTTCAATTTCACTCCGAATCTGAGCAGTGCGCTCGCGAACACGGGCAGGATCTCCTTTCCCACCAATAATCGTCGTTTCTTCTTTTGAGACCTTCACCATTGAGGCTTGCCCAAGCACTTCTAGGCCAACTGAGTCGAGGCTAAGCCCGATCTCTTCACTAACAACAGTAGCCCCAGTTAGCGTAGCGATGTCTTGCAAAATAGCTTTGCGTCGATCACCAAAAGCGGGAGCTTTTGCTGCGCAAAGCGGGAATTCTCCTTTTAGCTTATTGAGTACAAGCGTTGCTAAAGCTTCGCCATCGATATCTTCAGCAATAATAAGCAGCGGCTTTTTTCCCGCTTCTTTAACTTTTTCCAATAAAGGGACGAGGTCTTTAGCAATAGATAGTTTTTTGTCAGTCAATAGCACTTGGGCATTTGATAGTTCAGCCACCATCTTGTCGGCATGGGTGATGAAGTATGGAGAAAGGTAGCCTTTATCAAATTGCAGTCCTTCAACAACATCTAATCCTGTTTCAACGCTTTTTGCGTCTGCCAATGTGATTGTGCCGTCGTTGCCTACTTTTTCCATTGCTTCAGCGATCATTTTCCCTGCTTCGGCATCTTGGTTAGCAGCTAACATTGCAATCTGCTCGATTTCTTCTGGCTTTTCAATAGGAATCGCAAGCTTTTCTAACCGATCGATCACTGTTTCAACAGCGCGATCAATTCCACGCTTAACAGCCATCGGATCTGCTCCAGCAATCACATTTTTAATTCCTTCGCAAAAAATCGCTTCTGTCAAAACAATAGCTGTTGTTGTTCCATCTCCTGCTACATATGCTGTCTTAGAGGAAGCCTGCTTAACCAGCTCCACTCCCATATTCTCAAATTTGTTTTTTAAGCTGATTTCCTTGGCTACGCTGACCCCGTCTTTTGTCGAAGTAGGAGACCCAAATCCCTTGCTTATGACAACATTGCGCCCTTTAGGCCCTAGCGTCACCTTGACTGCTTTTGCAAGCTTTTCTACTCCTGTGCGGATTGATTTCAGCGCGTGCTCATTAAACTGCAACATTTTTGCCATGATTCTACTCTCCCTATCCTATAACTGCCAAAATATCATTTTCTGAAACAATGAGGAACTCCCCTTCTTCTTCCATTTCAACTTCACTGCCGCCATAAGCGCTGAAAAGAACGCGATCACCAACTTTTAGCTCTAACGGTTTGAGGTTTCCTTTCTCATCTCTTCGGCCTGGCCCTACGGCTAGAACTTTTCCTTGCTTTGGCTTTTCCTGTGCTGTTTCAGGAAGAAAAATGCCGCCACGACTTACTGTCGCATCAGCTCGTTTGACCAAGACGCGATTAGAAAGAGGGTTAATCTTGCGTACTGACATTTGGCTTTCTCCATGTTCAATGAAATGTTAAAGAAGCTGCGACACGCTCAGTTCCTTAAAAAAGGAGGGCTGAAAATTCCCGCATATTCTCCTTAAACCCAAGCTTACGTCTGATGATGATTCATCTAAAATTCTCTTTTCCCATCTGTCTGAGTCTTGAGTTTTTGCCTACTTTATTGCAAGTAGGCTGAAAATTCGAGCCGTTAGATGGATAAAAAAAAGAAAATTTGTCTGACCCATCACAAGACGTAAGCTTGGATTTTAGAGGTTGTATCTTGATTCAAAGCAGAATCATAGAAAGAAGAACTCTTTTTGTCAACGAAAAAGATCCGATCTTTAGCACATTTTACAACCAATTGCTAATACATTTGAGTGCGACCTATGGATATTGATTTGAATTTTTCTTTTTCCCATGCTTGAAACGGAAAAATGGCCCCTGCTTTATCCAAGCATGTGCCTATGTTTTCCGTTTCAAGCATAAAAAAAATTGAAAATCCCTCTAAATACCCATAGGTCGCACTCACAGGCAATATTGGCTAGAATAAAATCAGGTTGCTTTTGGGCGCTTTTGAACCGGAAGGAGTATATAGACAAGAACACCCTGTACAAAACAGAAGAGGGAACGCCTCAAGAGGGAATTATATCTCCCTGTCTTTTAACAATGACGCTTGCGGGCTTCGAACAGAAAATCAAAACAAGATGGTCTAACGGTACCCCATACAAAGCGCACATCATAACCTATGCAGACGACTTCATTATAACAGGACATTCGAAAGAATTTCT
>JBCCHO010000210.1:0-3981 GCA_039028715.1 Chlamydiota bacterium
CGGCTATTTTGATCGACTTTTTTCCTGGGTTCTTATCCGGCAGGTGGATAAAACCCAGGGAAAAATCGGTCAAAAGGGTCCGCCAAATGCACTGAGATTTTTGCATTTTGAGTCGGCTTGGGTATATAGTGCTTCCGGTTTAAAAGCGCGAATTTTGCTCGGAATGGAATTTTGCAAGAGCCTCTGTAGTATGGAGTTGTCAATCGACGTGTATAAAATCAGAGGTATTGACACCTTCAGCTTGTGAATCTTCGCTACCTCGATCATTCCCAGCTGTCTCTGCTTCAACGATAAATTCCAATGAGTCAACCTCTTGGTTCTTCTCCTCTTTATATTTCGAACTACTGTTTTTTCCAAGAATTCGTTGTTCATCGAACGCCTTAAAAACCTCTTCTTTTTCCATCCTCCGATCTTTTCCATTGTCATCTTCCTCAAATTTAAATCCAGATGTATCGACAACTTCATATGGATTCGATTTGTCTTCTTTCTTATTGTTACTCATATGAGCAAGCTGAATATCTTGAACTTTTTCTTTTCTTCCGATTTTATCACGCGCTAAATCTTTTTCCTTGTTATTAACTTTTCTGATTTTGTTACCTAGAAGAGCTAAGCCTATTAAATTTAATGTTGCTATTGAAAGTGCAGTTACAGATAACACAAAACTCGAATCGTTAGATTGATTAAGTTCAGCTGGAATAACTTGTTTTTCATTTTTTAGGCTTTCAATTTCCATTTTTAATTCAGTTACTTTCTTAGAAGTTTCATTATTAAGATTTTCAATCTTAATCAAACTAGTTTGTAATTGCAAAAGCAAGGAGTAAAATTCGTATGTCGAATTATTTAAAATAGAGGTATTAAAAGCAGCAATAGCTGATACTGTTTCATTCAAAAATTCTATATTAATGATATTTTTTGCAATTAATACATCTTGATTAATTTGCCCAGTTGAGATCTCTTCTTCTAAATTTTGAATAATAAAACGAGTTTGATTAAGCGTATTGCCTAATTCTTTATTAAGGATTTCAAAATTATTTAATCGATTTGAAATAGCTAATGTGGTTTCATTCAGAGTCGCTATATCAATGGCATTTTTTGCGATTAATACATCTTGATTGATTTGCTCAGTTGAGATCTCTTCTCTTAAGTGAGTTTGATTAAACGTATTGCCTAATCTCGTAATATTGTTTAAATATATGTCCGTTTTCGCCTGTTTGCATCCCAAGGCAATATGTGGAACTGAGTTCTCATCGTCACCCCCATCTATCGTATGCGTATGAACACCCGAGGTATTCGTGACAAAAGAATGGCTATGAGCCCCAGCTGCTCCAGAACCAGGCTCACTGCGATAGTTTTCATCGTTATTCGCACTTTCTACCAAAGACATCATATCATTTGGGAAGATACCTGGGGCGAGGTCAACTGGCAACGGGTGACTATGATTGCCGATTGTTTCTGTTTTTCCCGCATGAAAATGTTCTCCATCTGTAGAAATGGAAATCCCGTCAGGCAACTTTGTTCGCGAAATATGACTTATTTTTCCTATTTCGGTTCCATTTTGAGTCAGATACGCATAAAAACCATCGACGTTACAAGGCTCGAAAAAATCATCGCCAGTAAAATTCTTATCCCTATGTAGAACGATATCTCCCTTTTTAAATAAAAGAAAAGAATCAGCTTTAGCCATATGAATAAGGGCATATAGGGCTATATATTTCAAAGATTTATTTGTGACTCGACCAATGGTTTCCAATACTTTCCAGCCACTCTTGATTGATTTCCAACCATTTTGATTGGAATCTTGAAAATAGCAGGCGCAACCAGGTTGACTTGTTGACGGTGATACTGATGACATAATAATTTTTCCTTAATCTTATTGTTTAGAGGCTCCTGCGCAAATTTCCCTTCGAAAGCGATTTTTGCGCAGGAGCCTCTTTAGAAAGGACACGTAAGAACCCTCGTTCTGTTTAGGAGACTTAGGATGAAAGCGTGCCTTATCAGGCTATTGCAAAATTCGCTCACAAGCATGTGGTCTTTTCAACGAGATGTTGTAGCTTGCAAACCAAACGCACCTACGTATCCCTTGTGGGGAAGTGATCGTAGCTTGGGCACGGGCCAAAGTTGTCTAGATGCTTGTTGAACAAGCAGCCAGCCCTTTGTAGGTATTGCGCAAGCAATAGGTCATTATCGTACATCAGTCTAAAAACCCAAGCCCGCGTCTGATGATAGTTCAGGTAAATCTTCTGTTTTCTTACCTATCTGAGCAATCATAAGACGCGGGCTTGGGTTTGAAACTTAAAAAAACAACTTGTTGGAATAGATTCATAAGAGAATTTTAAACCCCTTATTCTTTCTATTCAATTTTTTAAACCCAAGCCCGCGTCTTATCCCAAGTTCACCCCTTGTAGTACGGAAAAATGGCCCCTACTTTATCCAAGTATGTGCCCATTTTTCCGTTTCAAGCATGAAAAAAAAATTGAAAATCCCTCTAAATACCCATAGGTCGCACTCACAGGTAGATAGGTAAAAAAAACAGAAAATTTATCTGAACTATCACCAGACACGTGCTTGGGTTTTTATTTTTGGGTACCAATTAAATCTCATTCAAGATAAAAATGTCTCCTTTTTCAGCAGTTCCCCGCAAAAGTCGTTTTCATAAGGGGAGCCACTTCAAACACACTCACTCCCCTAGAGGTATCCCTGTGCAGTTAAATTTTTCTACTTTGAACCTTATTTCCTTCATTAAAGAAGCGAAACAACTACGCGCTTCTTTATCCCCCCCTCTGGTTAAGAAGATGTTCACCACCAATACTCATCTACAGCAACTGCGCGCGCTTATTTTTGCTCTGCTTGCCATCAGTTGCCGCGGTCTTTTCGCAGCAGCCCCTGTTATGCATATGTGGGTTGCCGAGCAATTCTGCTCTATCTGCAACATCACAGATGACACAGAACGTCAGGCGCTCATGGTAGGCAATCAATTCCCCGATATTCGCTATATTAGCAATGTTTCGAGGGAAAGCACTCACCCCAGTATGTCAAAGATCGAAGATGTCACGACTTGTAGCTCTGACTTCTTTACCGTTGGCATGAACCTTCACTCTTGGACTGACCGCGTCCGAGAAGACGCAATCGATAAAGAAATCTATAAGGATATCGCTCCCTATGCAAATGAACGAGGTGCTACAATGCTCAAATTCATCGAAGACGAAGTATTGGCAGAGCTCTATGATGGCACCCAATGGCGCCACTACTTTAATACAATCTTACCCCAAGAACTCACTTTTACAGATCAAACCACCGTCTCAAAATGGCATCGGATCATTCAAGCCAATCTCAGCATACGCCCAAGCTGGTTACTATGGCTACACTCTTATTATGACGCTAAACTCGGTCTCTCCCCTGCAGAACTCTATCTATGGAGTTACCACATCTCAGAGTTTGCACAGCAAGACCGTTTTAAAGACCATGTACGCTCCCTATTAGATCATTTAGAGCTTGAGCTTCAACAAGCCCTCACGCCCACCTTTACCGACGCAAGATGAGGAAGTTCCTTGTATAAGGCTATCCCACTAAACGATGTTTTCGATTTTTGCGGGAAGCCTCATTTGACATTAAGTTTCGTTTTATTTTAAACTTGACTCCTTTTCATTTTTTTATGAGGTTCTTGCAACAATCGCTCTTCGAGCGCAAAAGCGCGAATTTCGCGCGAAATGGAATTTTGCAAGAACCTCTCTAGATTGCGTTTTTTATGCTAGCCAATATTAAGTTTAATATGGGCGACGAAGAAAAAATACGATCTAGAGGCTTTAAATCAGTTTTCTTGGGTGCGTTTGAACCGGAAGGAGTATATACCGAAGCCGATTCAAAGTGCAAAAATTTCGCCGAATTTGACGGTCTCTTTTGACCGATTTTTCCCTGGGTTTTATCCACCTGCCGGATAAGAACCCAGGGAAAAAGTCGATCAAAATAGTCGCGCCCAATCAC
>JBCCHO010000211.1:0-3922 GCA_039028715.1 Chlamydiota bacterium
CTCCTGATTTGAAGGTTGAAATAAGTAGGCTAGCCCGGATTTCTCACAAGGCTCTGGAAAAGTTTGGAGCATCTGTTTCCCCCGAATATTCTAATCTATTTTCTTGGAAAGGTCTAAACCCAAGTAGTGTCTTCTGATCGCTCATCTAAAATTCTCTTTCTTCACCTACCAGAGGCTCGAGTTTTCACCTGCTTTATTCAAGTATGCTGAAAATTCGAGCCTCAAACAAGTAAAAAAAACAGAACATTTATCTGAGCAACTATACTCCTTCCGATTCAAAGTGCAAAAAATTCGCTGAATTTGGCGGACCCTTTTGACCGATTTTTCCCTGGGTTTTATCCACCTGCCGGATAAGAACCCAGGAAAAAAGTCGATCAAAATAGCCGCGCCAAATTCAGCGAGATTTTTGCACTTTGAATCGGCTCGGGTATATACCGCACAACTTGGGTTTTTAGTTCGAAGCGCGGGGAGTGATCATGACTTTTTCAATCGCGCGGTCACTGGAGCTTAAAACTTCTAGGTCAAATTGATCGCCGTGAAGTTTCCACCCCTTCGAGGGAATCGTTCCCGCGCGGTGAAAAACAAAGCCCCCAATGGTGTCGTACTCTGCGCTTGTTGGGATGGCAATTCCAAGTTCTTTTTCGAGATCTAGAATCGTCATTTTTGCATCTACAATCCAACCGCCGCTGGGAAAAGGGGTATAGAGCTTTTCTTCTTCAGCGGTATCGTGCTCATCGGCGATCTCGCCAACGAGCTCTTCTAGGATATCTTCTGTTGTGACGATTCCCTCTGTGCCGCCATACTCATCGACAACAATAGCCAAGTGGGTTTGTTTTTGGCGAAACTCTTGAAGTAGAGAAGAGATTTTTTTGGTTTCAGGTGTATAGAGGATGGGTTTGACAAGGTCGCCAAGCGGTGTTTTTAAAATCGACGGGTCGCTTTTCTGAATGCTTTTATGGTAGTGTTCGATGACGTCTTTGTAAAGAAGAACACCGATTATATTATCGATGCGATCGCGATAAATAGGGATTCGACTGAATCCTTGTGAACTGAGTTCTTGGGCAGCTTCGCTAAGGAGTTGGTCAGCAGAAAGGGCAAAGATATCAATTCTGGGCACCATGATTTCCCGGGCAATCCGATCGCGAAAAGAAGCTACGGAAAGAATGAGCCGTTGATCTATTGGATTGAGTAGCGTTGTCGAGCGCGATTCGTGAATGAGTTCTAAAATTTTGTCCTTGAGTTGTGGCTTGGCCCTCATGATGCCGCGTTGTTTTTGGCGCTGAAAGAGCTTTTTTTGGACTGCGAGAAGGGGAAAGGTTAGCGGGGAAAAAAGAAACAAAAAAAGCGCGGTCGGCAAAGCGGCAGTGCGCAGCAAGGAGATCGGAAATAAATTGACGAGTAAAAAAAAAGCAAAATCGACGATCAGGCTAATCCCAGTGACAATGGCGACAATTGTGGGAATTTTTCCTAACGGAAACGTTGGCATGAGCTTGAAGAGCAATAAAGAGAGCGTTGCGGCATAAAGAAGGCGCAACAAGTGGCGGCTAAAGCTCAAGAGATAGGAAAGGGC
Source organism: Chlamydiota bacterium (assembly GCA_039028715.1). Lineage (GTDB taxonomy): Bacteria > Chlamydiota > Chlamydiia > Chlamydiales > Simkaniaceae > JBCCHO01. Next base: position 1,571 of record JBCCHO010000211.1, read on the forward strand.
GTTCCAGCTTTCTTTGGGAAAAAGTCGCTTGATCAAAAAAACAACGCCGTAGAGCGCTCTTTTTGCTTTGAATTCTTTTTCGCCTTGGATTGGGCCGAGCCAATCAATAGCTTTGGCAAAAGCCGCCGTAAGGCTTGCGCCTAATAGGAAAAGAAGGGGAATGAAAAAAAAAGAAATCACAATTGAGCTGCTCCCGCTTCAGTAGCAACTGAAGGTTGCGGGCTATTGAGTACGTTGCGCACGATATGAACGTTTGTTAAATCAATCGGTTTTTTGCCTAGAGCAGATGGGATATTAGGGTTGGCGCCTGCTTGGAGAAGAAGTTTTACGGTTTTAAGGACATTGATTGTGTCTGGGTTCATCACGGCAAAGTGGAGTGGCGTGAACCCCTTGAATAAGCCCTGAGAAGCGATAATCGAGACATCGGCATTTTTTTCTAAGAGCAGCGCGACGATTTGAGGTTGCGCTTGCAGCGCTGCGAAATGGAGCGGTGTTGCACCTACATAATCTCCAGCGTGCTGTTTTGCATTGGGGTCGGTATTAGGGTGGGTCAACAATAGTTTTGCTTCGGGATAAAATCCCCACATTGCGGCGAAGTGAAGCGGTGTTGCGCCGTCACATGTCGCGACGTTGGGGAGGATAGCAGGTGATGCGAGTAGGAGCTTGATAAAAGAAGTCGAGCGCTTAAAAGTTGCCTCGTGGAGAGGGGTGTATGAGCGCTCATTGAGGTAATTAGGTTCGATGCCAGGCAACTGCAAGAGGGTAGTGGCGGCGGCGTAATTTTCGGTTGCAATAGCGATGTGGAGCGGTGTTGCGAGGTAAGTATTGCGCGCGTTGATATCGGCGCCATTTTTGATAAGGAGCTTAATCATGGCTTCTGCTTGGTCGGGCTTTTTCGTGCGGCAAGCTAGGTGAAGCGGAGTATCGCCATTTTTATCCCGTAAATAGACAAAGTGGGAGCCTTCTTTTTCGAGCAGCTCTTGGATAGTTGCTCGGTTGCCGTGGACAACAGCTTTTAAGAAGTCGATTTTTGGGCCGCTGAAGAGTGGAGAAAAGAAGCTTAACCAAAGGAAAATAGTCATTGTGTAAAAAGATCGGTTCATGGGGTAAGAAGCGCTTTTTTTTCTTCTAAATAACATAAGCACGCTTTTTCTTGTCGGCGCATTTCAGCTCTTTTTTTTGGTTCTGTATCAGTGTAGCCAATCAGGTGTAGCAAGCCGTGGATGAGGTAGAGGGAAACTTCGTCATAGGGATTGAGCTGATGGGTTGTCGCATAGTCGATAGCAATCCGCGGGCAAACAAAAATTTCCCCTAAAATAGAATCGCCAGGGGGCGAAGCTGTAGGAGCATCTAGCGGAAAAGAAATGCAGTCGGTTGGTGTTGGGTCGTTAAAAAAGTCGCGGTGGAGGGCAGAGATAGTAGCGGTATCGACAAAGTGACAAATGACTGTGTCGCAGACGATCTGCTTGTAAGTTAAAACGACGTTGACAAGATTTTTGACTTGAGATGAGCAAATGGTCAGATCAGCCTGCTTACAGTAGCATGCGACGTTGACTTGATCTTTGTTTTCGGCATCTCGAAGGGAAGGCTTATTTATCAACGGGCGTTTTGGGTAGGCCAGTGACTTTTTTATTTTCTCCATCTTTCCAGCGGCCAATTCGACGCAACGCGTCAATCCTCTCGAAGCGTTTCAACACATTGCGTTTTTTTGCTGATTTATTTGATCTTCCGTAACTTGGGTGTCTTGACATGAATGCTCTCTTTGCGGGGATTTAAGGAATTTTTGGAATAAACATAAGTTGTGCGCCTTTGGTCGGAGGGCAGGCATTCAGGTGCTCTTTGTATCCCTTAGGTAGGTTGTCTTTTTTAGGGCCTGTTTTTACTGATCCATAGCGGGGTTTGCGGGGACATCTTTTGTTGCGGTCTTTTTTGCTAATACGAGTCATAAAACCTCTACTAGGGCAGAAAATCGAGCTATCAAAGCCGATCTTCATTAACCCACACTAAGCTCGATAAAACTTCTGTATTTGGAAGGTGTGGGTTAAAGCCAATTGTTATCGATTAAGAATGCCAGTTTAGAGGGAAAAAGGAAAAAATTCAAGGGAAAATTCCTTAAAACCCAAGTTGCGTGGCATAATTACTCATCTAAAATTCTCTTTTTCCACCTACCCAAAGCTTAAATTTTCACTTACTTTATTCAAGTATGCTGAAAATTTAAGCTTTGGGTAGGTGGAAAAAACAGAAAATTTAACTGAGCAACTCTACCACACAACTTGGGTTTAAAACTGAAACTCGCGCGAGTAATACCTCTGAGTGCGACCTATTTTTCCCTTTAGCGCTGCATAAAGGTTC
>JBCCHO010000212.1:0-3864 GCA_039028715.1 Chlamydiota bacterium
ACTCCCAAACCCCTTAAAAGAGGTGGGCTTCCAGACTGATGACTGACAATGACCTATTGCTTACGCAAAACCCACAAGAGGCTGGCTGCTTGTCAGACAAGCATCTGGACAACTTTGGCCCGTGCCTAGGCTACTACTACTACTTCTCCCAAAAGGGATACGTAGATACGTTTGGTTCGCAAGCTACAGCATCCCGTCGAAAAGACCACATGCTTGTGAGCGAACTTTCAAATAATTATACACAATGCACACTTTCATCTCAATCCCCCAAACGGGATGAGGATTCCCGTGTGTCCTCTCTAAATTATGAAAAAATTGTTTCTATTTGCCCTGTCGCTGTTATTTGCAACGGCGCATGCCCACCAGACTGAAGTTTATGCAGGACCTCACTTTAACTATATGAGAATAAGCTTCAATAACCCTTCCCACTTGGAGGGGTATGCAGCCGGTATCACAACCGGGATCCAGTATGTCCACTCTTATTTCAGGGGAAGTCTTGACTTTGAGGGGACGTGGAATGCGGGACCGATCACTGGCGAACCCGCGCAGAGAAGCTCGATCTACGAATACTTTTTGGACCTTAATCTCGGCCCGACTTTTTCCTGGAATAGGTGGCAATTTCAGCCGTATACGGGGTTTGGTTGGGATCGGTTTAACAACAAACAAAATCCTTCGGGATCAGCGCTTTCTTTTCGCTACGATAAGCTTTTTGTCCCTGTTGGGTTTTACGTGAATTGGATGACGACGATGTTTAAGGTAGGGTTGCAGTTTGAGTTCCGCCCCGACGTCTATCAGAACCTTAAGTTGATTGGAATTGATCTCGATCCCAGTTGGGGATATGCCTTCCGCACGCAGCTTTTGATCAAGCAGTTCTTTTCTTTTTCCTGGGGGCGCATGTTTGTCAATGTGATTCCCTTCTTCGACTGGAACCGTTTTGGCAAGATTTACGAAGAAAATTCGGTCGGCGCAACACTAGATATTTCGCGACTTCTTTACTGGAAGCTCGGCGCACGCGTCCTTGTTGGCGTTGAGTTTTAATGGAGGATTTCATTTTGAGCATGCGTTTTTTTTTAGTGACGGGGGTAATTTTCCCCTTGATGGCATTTGCCATTTCAGATGAAGATTTTTCTAACATTCAGCAAGCACTTAGAAAAGTTGAGTGCCCAACAGTTAAATCCGAAGTTACGAGCTTTGACGATGAGAAACCGCTTGCTTTTCAGCCATCAAACGGCGATGAAACAAGGTATGCTGACAAGCGGGCAAGCTTTAACAAGGGACTGAGCCACCAGCCTTCTGGTTTTCCCGATGTTCAGGCTTTTAACTTAATGGTCAAAGCGCTGCAAACCGGTAATCAGGCCGACCTCAACGCGATTCCGATTGGAATCGGAGCGAGAAAACTCGCCAACCCGCAAGCCTCGCTCGCCTTTTCTTTGGCTGCAAACGATTCGTGGATCAATACTATTCCCTCAGCACCCAGCTTTTCTTCTGCGGAAACCGCCGGAGAAATGGTCGAAGTTTACTGCACTGCTCTTGTTCGCGACGTTGCGTTTAATGCCTTTGACTCAGATTCAACCGTAGCTGAAGCCATTGGATACCTCAACCAACTCACAGACTTTCGCGGCCCGAAGGCAAATGGAGAGGTTACCCCCGATACATTCTTGCGCGGCAACACTCCTGGCGATCTTGTTGGCCCTTATATTTCGCAATTTCTCTATCTACCAATTGATTACGGAAACGCGACAATTTCTCAAGGTATACTAGAAACACCTATGGCAACGACTGATAATGACTTTCTCACAACTTTCGGCGATTGGTTGACTGTCCAAAACGGCGGCGTTACTGGCAAAGCCATTATTCCTGATGGCGAACATTTCATTCGCACCCCACGCGATTTAACCGAATATGTCCACCAAGATACTCCAGGCCAAGCTTCATTAAACGCACTGCTCATTTTGCAGTCTTTTGTCGATAAGTATGGAGTCACTGTGCTTGATCCTAATAACCCCTATAACTCCAATCCAACGCAAGAGGGTTTTGTCACCTTTGGCATCAGTCACGTGCTTTCCTTGGTCCGCAACGCCGTTCACGAAGGTTTAAAAGCAGCGTGGTACCACAAATGGCAAGTCAACCGCCGTCTCCGCCCCGAAGAGTACGGTTTTTATGTCCATGAGCAAGTCGCTAATGGCGTTCAGTTAGGAATCCATCCCGACCTAATCAATTCACCGGTATTGCCTTCTATCATGGCGACCTTCGGGACCTACTTTTTACCTACTGCATATCCTGAAGGAAGCCCTGTTCACCCTTCTTATCCCGCAGGACATGCGACATTTATCGGCGCTGCGGTGACCATCTTAAAAGCATTTTTTAATGGGGATTTTGAGATTCCCGATCCAATGACGCTTAATAGCGGTAACACAGCACTAGAACCCTTTATTGGCGCACCGCTTACTGTCGAAGGAGAACTCAATAAGCTCGCAGCCAATATCTCTCTTGGTCGCGATCACGCGGGAGTCCACTACCGCAGCGATGGCATGCAGGGAATGCTGTTAGGCGAAAAAGTTGCGATCGATGTTTTAAATAACGAGGCGTTTTTATTTCACGAGGATTTTGCCGGATTCCATTTGACCAAATTCGACGGGACAAAAATCATCGTTGGCGCCAAGAAAATAACGCCCTAGAACAAGAAGCAAGTCTAATTTGTACCTAGATTTGACCTTCTACGAAAAAATGTTAAAAATTGGGATGAACATGAAATCTTTTCACTTTTTCTTTCTACTTCTAAGCTTTACTTTCAGTGTTACTTGTAGGCTCTTTTCTACTGATATCGCTTACGTCGCAAATATCTATAACGGCGCTATCGATGTCGTCGATCTCACAACAAAAGCTGTGATCCAATCAATTGCACTCGGCTATCCACCGCTTGGCATCGTTTTTTCTCCCGATGGAACAAAAGCCTATGTGACTGGCTCGGGATCTACCTCGATCGATCAAATCGACACAGCAACTCATACAGTGACTGGTTCGATTGGGGTTGGAACCCCATTACAGCAACTTGCTATTTCTTCAGATGGGCTAGTGCTCTACGCCCCAAGTGCTCGGCTAAACCAAGTTCATGTAATCAGCACAGTCACAAATACTGTGACCACATCAGTGCCCATTTCAGGGGGTCCTGTGGCCGTTGCTATCACTCCCGATAACGCGAAAGTTTTTATCACTTGCTCTATCACTAATACTATTGTGGCGCTAGATACCACATCGAATACATTAATTCCCGGTATAGACATTGCAGTTGGGAAAGAGCCAACTGATATTGCTATTGATCCAGTAACGGGAGCAAAAGCTTACATTTGCAATCACTACACAAATACCATTAGTGTCATCGATATTATATCGAATGTCCAAGTAACAACTATCACTGTTAATGCCTGCCCCAATCGCGTCTTAATCACACCAGATGGAGCCACAGTATATACTCTTGTAATCAACAACCAAGAAGTTCACGTGATCGATACAACCACAGATGCTACAATCGCTGTTATTCCAGTCAATGACCAGCCTATAAATGCAGTTTTAAGCCCCGATGGATCAAAAATCTACGTCACTAAATTCACTGCGACCAGTGATAATATCGCGGTGGTTGATACAACCACACACCTAGTCATTGATGCGATAACAACTGGCTCTGGCCAAGGGTCGGGAGCCATTGCAACGACGACAATTCCGTGACACTCCCAAACCCCTTAAAAGAGGTGGGCTTCCAGACTGATGACTGACAATGACCTATTGCTTACGCAAAACCCACAAGAGGCTGGCTGCTTGTCAGACAAGCATCTGGACAACTTTGGCCCGTGCCCAGGCTACTAC
>JBCCHO010000213.1:0-3853 GCA_039028715.1 Chlamydiota bacterium
AAAGCAAAACCTTTTTGAAAGACGAATTCATAGCCAAAGCGCTATGGATGAGGAGGAAAAAAGCGTTTGGCAAAGTCTTTGCCAGCCCTAGTGGGAGATTTTTGTCCAGTACAGAGACTACAAGGGGTGAACTTGGGTTAAGAAACTGACGACGAAAGCATGCTCCGTGTATAATGATTTGAAAAGTTCGCTAGCTTAGAAGCTCTTTTCCTTTGGGAAATTAAGAGTGTTGCGTGAGTCAATCATGGCCCAATATCTCGTTTTATCATTTTATCTTTTGGAGCCTATCGCCAACCCCGATTTTGAAGTGAAGCGTTTTCACCGATTCTTCGCCGATAAAGACATCAAGGGGCGTATCTACATTAGTCGCGAAGGGGTGAATGCTCAGATGAGTGTGCGAGAAGAAGAAGCCCCATTATTTTACGATTGGTTAGCGGCGGACCCTCGCTTTGCGGCGGTTGATATCAAAGTTCAAATGTACGATGGCCACGCTTTTCCCAAAATGACAGTGAAATACCGCAAGCAACTTGTGGCACTCGATTGCGAGATCGATTTATCATTGCGAGGGGATTATTTATCGCCAAAAGAATGGGCAGAAAAGCTGGACCAACGCAATGCAGAAACGCTTGTGCTCGATGTGCGCAATGATTATGAGTGGGATGTCGGTCACTTTGAAGGTGCAAAGCGGCCGGCTTGTAAAACTTTTCGCGAATTTCCCGTCACAGTTGAGCGTATTAAAGCCCAGTATGATAGGGAAAAAACGCAGATCATGATGTCTTGTACAGGGGGGATTCGGTGCGAGCTTTATTCCTGCTTATTAAAAAGACAGGGGTTTAAGCATGTCTACCAGCTTAAGGGAGGGGTGATTAACTATGGTTTAGAAGTCGGCACAAAGCACTGGAAAGGAGAGCTTTTTGTCTTTGATGATCGCCTAGTTGTTCCTCTTTCAACAAATCAAAAAAGTACGGTCATTGGCAAGTGCTCGATTTGTACAGCAAAAACCCGAGCTTACTATAATTGTGCTAATATGGACTGCAACCAGCTTTTTTTGAGTTGCTCAACTTGTATTCAAAAGCAGAGGGGTTGTTGCTCTAAAGAGTGCATAGAGGCGCCGAGGAGAAGGAAGTTTGTTTTTCAAAGCTGCCCTAAGCCATTTAAGAAGTTGTCTTTTGAAGAAAAAACCAAGTACTGTGAGCCGTAGTGCTTTTTGTGAGCAGTAGGCGGCTAGTCGGGATGATTTTTCTTTTCGATCAGCTCTAATGCGGCGGCTTTCAGTGTTTTTAAGCCCTCTTCAAAGCCTACATCAACCAGCAGTTTGTCTAGATAATTCATCTCTGACTGGAGCTGGTCGCATAGCGATTCGAGCTTGGCAATTTTTTTTAAGAGCTTTTCTTGATCTCCCATTTCTCCTTCCTTCTTTTTTGTGCCAGTTGTAAATTATCAACTACTTAGTCGACACTGAAAAACTCCTCGTGTAAGGAGGAAATCATCTTTTGCACTCTAAAACTTCTTTTCCCTTCGCAAAACCCTCACTCGGGTTTCACTTCGTCGAAAATCAATTTTAAAACGCAAAATCTGGATTTTTCCTTATGCGAGTACGTATGCCTAGGCAAAAATTCGCAAGAAAATGACAGTAGTATCGCCATTGTCTTGCAATTTTAATCCGCCGAAATGAGAATTAACTACCTGATAATCAATGTAATTCTTAGTTTTTCAGGGTTGACTGCTTAAGGCGCCGTTTTTTGCAAATTTTGCAAAAGCCTCTGTCACTTTTATTTTGTTGCGAAAACTGTGCCAATTCTAAAAAAGGAAAACGTAAATTGCTAAAAATTAAAGAGATATTTTTTTATCGCACTCGCTGAGAAAGCCAACTTCTGATGAAGTGCCATCAGAGGGACTAGCCCGTATTTCTCACCAGCTCTGCGTAGAAGGTTGAACAGTCTGTTTTTTTTTCGAGATTTCAAGTGACTCTTGCAGGGAATGTTCATAAACATTTCCAAGAGAGTCACTTGGAATATTCGGGGAACACAGATATTCCAAGCTTTCCCAGAGGCTGGCGAGAAATGCGGGCTAGCAGGAAGTTTTTTGTCGTGCGCAGAGCTTCTTGACTTTGTGTTCAAATGCTAGCAGCTTTGTTTTAAGTTGGCTACCTAAGGCGAATCCACCTATTTGGCCGTTTGACCTAATGATGCGGTGGCAGGGAATGAGCATTGGGTAGGGATTGTTATGGCAAATATTGCCGGCAGCCCGGCAAGCTTGGGCATGGCCACTAGTTTTGGCGATTCCTTGATAGGTCGCTGTTTCTCCAAAGGGAACAGCCTGAATTGCTTTGAGAATGTGTTGGCTAAAAGGAGAAAGGTGGGAAAGAGCAAGCGTTAGAGGTGGGGGAAGATGGATTCCCTTGAGGTAGTTTTCTAGCCACTGTTCAAGGAGGTTACGCGTTGAGCAAGAGGAGTGTATTGCATAGCTAAATTTTGGCGCTGGAGAAAGGGCGACGCGTTGCAGCGCGCTTTTTCTGAAGCAAAAGTCAATATGTAGAGGAAGCTCGCTTGGGTTATCTAACAACGGGCTCTTCATCGATGAGACTGGGATGAAAAGAGCGTTCTTGCATAATGGCAATATTTTCTTCTTGCTCAGAAAGTTGCCGATACTTTTCTTTGGAGACGAGCTGATCATTGTAGTACCAGCGCGTTTTTGACATCCCATCAAAGTAGACCGTCGATGGGCCGTGTTTCCTTCCTTCATACCACTCTGTTTCTTCAACAACTTTTTTGCCATCGACAAAATGTCTTTCTGTTCCGTGCTTTAATCCTTCGCTATAATCGATCTCTAAACAGCGGTAACCGTTTTGGTAGTAAGTCGCTGTTCCATGGAGGATATCTTGGTTATAGAGTTCGACTGAGACGAGCTCTCCTGTGAGAGCGTATACTTTTTTTTCTCCTTGGATTTGTTCGCCTAATAATGACGTGATTACGTGGGGAATGCCATTTGGGTGGAATGTTTTTCTCAAAGTGGGATAACCGTGAGAAATAGTTTCGAATGTAGCCATTGCTTCGTGCTCATTTCTAGTGATGCGAACGCCTTCTCCTTTGATCACCTTGTAAATGGTTTCGTTGTGTTCGTTATAGTACTCAGCTTCGAGCAACTCGTTATGGAGATACTCTTCTGAGTGCATTGGGGTCCCGCTTTTATACCACCGGATAGTATGGCGATGTGAAGGAGAGAGAAACGTTTCTTCTTTTTCAGGAGTGCCGAGAGTAGTGTAGTGGGTATTTTTAACTAGGATTCCTCGTTCATAGAGACTGCGCAGGGATATTCTCTGAGAGTGAGGGTGGGTCTTTGTCATTTCGCCGTGCAGCTGATTATTTTCATAAGAAGCAGTCACAACAACGCCATTGCGTAAAGTCGTAACGACTTGGCCGGGATAAGTTGCTTCTTTCCACTCTTTTGGCGAGACGTCATAACCATATTTGTGAATGTAGCGTTCAGAAACAACCTCGGGGTCTGGCGAGCTCTTTGAGTAATTACATCCGACCAATAGGAGAGAAAACGCTAATAAAAAATAGGGAGTGGATGACTTCATATGTGACCTCTTTTTTCGCTGTTGTTGCTTTTGGGCCGGCATGTTAAATGAACATATTTTTTGCCATCATATATGACAAAGAAGAAGAAATACAAGTAGAATTTTTCAAACCCAAGTTGTGTGGCATAATTACTCATCTGAGGCTCCTACGCAAAATTCCATTTCGAGTGAAATTCGCGCTTTTGTCCTTGAGAGCTGCCTTTTGTAAAAGAATAGGTAATTTACAAAAAGCAGCTCTCAAGTCAAAATCATCAAATTTCCCTGCGAAAG
>JBCCHO010000214.1:0-3828 GCA_039028715.1 Chlamydiota bacterium
CTCTACCCATCCTGATGGAGGAGAAGGGTTAGCGAAGCGCAAGGGCGCTACCGCGAGGTAGGGTCTGAAGGAAGCGTGGAGCAAAGCCACGAGTTGACGAACAGAAATCAGATACGAGGCAGGACAGTCGGGACGAGTGAGCAAAAGATCACAAAGTCCATATCCATCAAGAGGCTGTAATGTATATCTGGCAATTGTGTGGCGAAGGCGATCATCCCTACCTCGGGAGATCGTGCGACATGAAGTTGCACATAAGAAGTGCCTGATGCAAATCAGGATGAGGTTGCATCCAAACCTCATTGTCAATCAACCAGTGCGAGCCGAGCAATCAGCTGGTACTAAGCGGATGAAAAAGCCAAACCAAAGTAGTCAGTCGAAGACAAAATGGAGGCAAGACAAAATCGAAGTAGGTCGAACGAAAGTGAAGCTTCGTAAATAAAGTATCGTAATGGGTAAAATGCGAAAACGACTGATACGCATTGACAGAGTCTAGCGAGCAAATCGCAGTTGCCAAGAAAGCGGTCTCGTTTCTTGGAAAGGATGCCAACGACTCGGTACAAAGAAGACGACCTACCAGATGCATCTTTTGTGTGTAGAACATGGTAAGCCCGTCCGTCGAAAGATGAGCGGGTAGAGGAAGTCTCAAAAAGCGAATGGGAGCAATCGAAAGGTAAGCGGAATACATAACGCGCTCCATAGGGGTTCAAAATTTGCCCCACTCGAAAGAGGGCTGACTTGAGACTGGTGGTACTGTGTTGGAACAATGTGAGCAAGTGAATTGTAGTCGAAAAGTTAGACGCTACTTTCTTTAAAGATAGTGAATGTAAGGCTACAAACCTCCAAAAGAGGTAACTGAACTCAACAAAGGGAAGCCGCAGCCCTGCTCGAGCCGCTTGAAGGGTAATCTTCACGGGCGGTTCCACGGGGGGAAAGCGCTCTATTTCTTTATTAAGAGGTGGAGCGCCGACCTACCCTACTCTGGAGCGTCTTGCAAAAGACAAGAATTATCGAGAGGTAGTTTGATTGCCCCAGAGAAGTCAGCAGAGACCATAGTAGGGCGAAAGACTGAAGGGTCGAACGGAAAGAAAGAAGAGTAAAGTTTTGAAATTATGGATAAATATCAGAAAAACAGTCGAAAGGCAACCTTGACCTTGGATGAAAAGAGGGTGAAGCCCAATAAGTACCCAAAGCAAGGGATTCTATCATCCATACCATTCAAAGACCTTGAAATTCTGCGTGAAGAAAGCAAGCTCATGGAAATTATTTGCGACCATGAGAATTTAAATAAGGCATATAAAAATGTCTTAAAGAACAAAGGATCAGCAGGTATCGATGGGATGACCGTCGACCAGTTGTTTCCTTATCTGAAAGAGCATGGACAGCGGGTCAAAGCACAACTGCTAGATGGAACGTTCAAATTCCAACCAGTCAAACAGGTAGAAATACCCAAGACAGGAGGAAAAGGAACAAGAAAGCTAGGCATACCGACCGTCTTAGACAGGTTTGTAAGCCAAGCTATCCTACAAATCTTGCAGAAGTATTTTGATCCAAAGTTTAGCAACCACTCCTATGGATTCCGTCCAAAGAAATCACCTCATCAAGCTATATCTCAAGCACAAAAATACGTTGCAGAAGGATATAAACACGTGGTAGACATAGACTTAGAAAGTTTCTTTGATAAAGTCAACCATGATAAATTGATGAGTGAAATAGCCAAAACAGTAAAAGACAAGCGATTGCTAAAACTGCTTAGGCGACTTCTGACAGTAGGAATCTTATCCAATGGAATGGTGAAAGCCTCAGATCAAGGAACGCCACAAGGCAATCCATTATCACCTCTCCTATCGAACATAATGCTAGATTTACTAGATAAGGAGTTAGAAAGACGAGGGCATAAATTTTGTCGCTTTGTAGACGACTGCAACGTGTACGTTCGTAGTTCGCGAGCAGGTGAAAGAGTGATGCGAAGCCTGACAAACTTTATTGAAAAGAAGCTTAAGCTTAAAGTGAATCAAGACAAGAGTGCGGTAGACAACGTGACCAAAAGGTCATTCTTAGGATTTTTATTTTTCAATTTTAAAACGCCTAAAATACGTTTGTCGCCAAAGGCGATAAAACAATTTAAGGACAAAATTAGGGAACTAACCCGAAGAGGAAAATGGATGCGTATGAAGGATGTAATAGCAAAAATAGCTCAATACTGCAAAGGATGGCTAGCCTATTTCGGGTATAGCCAAACGCAAAATGAACTAAAAGCGCTAGCATCGTGGTTACGTAGAAAACTAAGATGTGCCTACTGGCAACAGTGGAAAACGACTAAAAATCGCTTTAAACAACTACGAAAATTAGATGTCGGAAGCCCATTAGCTCGTCGGACAGCGGGAACAAGTAAAGGCGCATGGCGAATAAGCCTAAGCCCAGCACTCAGTTATGCCTTGCCAAACTCATACTTTTATGAGCTAGGTATTCCTAAGTTCATTTGCAGAAACACGTTAACTTTTTGAACCGCCACTTACGAGAACCGTATGAGTGGTGGTGTAGGAGGGGGGGTATCGCGAGGTCTTCCCCTATCCTAATCCTAATTATTTGTTTTTTAAGTTATATTCATTTAGGGTCTTGGGTAGATTAGCACGTTAAAGTGGGTTCTCCTTAAACATGCCTAACAGTTTTTTGTACAAATTTTCGTTCCTGTTATTGTACCTGAATTCGCTTTCCTTTAAGTGTAGATGAAATTGATCTTTTCTTAAGCCCCTTAAATTTTGCAAGACGAGTCTTAGCAAATCCCCAAAACCCTTCTATTCCATTTATATGATAGTTTGCTCTACCAAACTTATTTCTCTTGTGTGTTATGCGATAGTGTTTTTTATACCCTAAATCCACCAATCCATGATATCCAGCCCATCCGTCGGTATGGATAGTACTGTCTAAATCTACCTTATTCTCCACTATCTTTTGCAAGGTAACTTTAGAACAGTTCTCAATGATTTGAGTATAGACAGCACCATTACGCTTGTAAATACCAAGCGATAGTTTTTTTAGAGGCACCTCGGCCTCTCTTACCTGACTGATTTTTAGGCCCAAAATAGCTCTCATCTAACTCTATTTTACCTTTGAAAGGTATATCTTCCTCGCATATTTGGGATATTCGGATTCTTATTTTTTGGACAATTCGGTTAGCTGTCTTGCGATTTATTTTTGTAAGTTCACTAATTTGGGTGACTGTCAAGTCTACGCAAAATGCAAAAAGCACTTTTCTAAATTTAGCCTCTTTTATGTGTGCCCCTTTGATGTACTTGTTTTTCGTCATTTCCAGCTCAATTTAGGCGTTTTTTAGCTGATTTAAAAACCTAATCTACCCAAGACCCTAGATTTAGACTTTTGCAACGGTTCCCCTCCCCTAAAACTTGCACCTCCTTTTCAGGAAGTACAAGCTCTTTGATACAAATGAAGGGGATAATATACGCTTACTTATCCTAAGGTAAGAAAAATTTAAAACTTAAAGAAAAAATTACTTCGTTTAAAATTTTTTCCTTAGATTGACATCCTGAACATTCATGGTAATATTGATTGTATGTATTTATCATGTAATCATAAAATTATGGTTTTCTTTGATTAAGTGAATGTTAAAAAGCTCAGTGACTCCCCTTAATTGTATTTAAGGGGAGCATTTTTGTGTGCCGAGCATGGAGGATAGCGGACTCCTTGCAAAAGTCCGTGCTAATCTACCCAAGACCCTCCCCTAAAACTTGCACCTCCTTTTCAGGAAGTACAAGCTCTTTGATACAAATGAAGGGGATAATATACGCTTACTTATCCTAAGGTAAGAAA
>JBCCHO010000215.1:0-3804 GCA_039028715.1 Chlamydiota bacterium
AAAATTAATATAATAATTTTAACTCCCGAGGTTTATTATGGGTATTAGTACAAATGTATCAAACGCTGTTAGGGTGGAAGATCAGCAAATGACTTTTGAAGAGCCAACAGCTGAAGAACGCGGTGCTATCGGAAACTCCCACACCTCTCTTTCTCCGACGTCTCAGAGAGAAAAAGAAATAAAGATAATAAGAGAAATCATGAAAAAGCAATATGGATTAGAACAAGCAGATAAATTACAAGCTTTTGAAAAAGAAACGCTATTAGATAAAAATGAAAGAGTGATAGGTCGTTATTATGTTTTCACAATGAACAATCGTGAATTTGATGTTACATTTTCTTTCGAAAACGGGCAGCTAAACAAGCCAGAGATCAAAGAGGTATTTTAAACCCAAGTTGTGCGAAAAGTTCCTGCGCAGGGACACGAAAAAACGCAGTTTTGAAGTGCCCGTAGCACATGCCTCTAAAAGAACCCCTATCATGTAAAAGGTCAAGGCACATGTCTTGACCTTTTACATGATAGGGGTTTTTGCAAAATCAGATTCTCCATCGAAGGTCCGTGCCATAGCTATAAATTCAACCCTCTGGCAGGTAAAAAACCAGAACATTTATCTGAACCACTGGGCTTGGGTTTAAAAGAATTAGATAGGTAAGATAGGCCAGTCGGTTAGCTCAGCTTCTAGCAAAGACTGGTCGGCAAATGTCACAGCAACGCCGCACTCTTTTTGGCCGCTTAGTTTAGCTTGGACGGCATCAATGATCTCTCCACTTGTCATTTTGAGCACTTGTTGGCGAAACTCTTCGCGGAGTTGCCGCGTTTTTCCCTCGCGTTCGCGGCAGTAGCTGATCCAAGCGCGGTTTCCAGGCGAGATGGGAGCGTCGCTGTTTTGAATGAGCCCTAATTTCGCTTCGCGCATGTCGCGTTCGGTAAAAGCGCCGCGCGCGAGCGCTTCGATGCTACTGTAAAAGGTTTGATAAGTTGCTGCAATGTGGGGATCGCGGTAAGCGTAAAAGTAGAAGTGACCTGTGGTGGGGTTGTAATTGACTCCTGATCCGTAAGCGCCACCTTGTTCGCGAATTTTTGCATGCAAAATTGTATTTTCAAGGAGATAAGTTGCTAGCGAGAGCGCCGCTGATTGAGAGTGAAAACCGCTTTGTACCCTAAACCCAAGGGCAGAGAAAGCGACCGGTGATGCGATGGGTTTTCCCTGTGATAAAGGAGCTTTTAGCGGGTAGTTGGGCGATTCCCAAGCGGTAAATGAAGATGTCGGCAAAGTATCGAGCTGGTAGAATTTCGCTTGCGCTAAGGCTTCATAGTCAGCTGCGTCGCAACTCAAAATAAGGGTTGGCGCTTGTCCGTGAAAAAGGGCTTTTCGCAACTGCTCAAATTTTTCTAGCAGCAACGGGAGGCGTTTGTCTAAGTTTTCAGCGAGATCGCGGATGAAGTGGAAATAATCGAGTCCGCCCCACTTTTCACATATATGGCCAAAAGTGGACATGCCACTGAAAACGAGGTGAATGGCGTAGTTAAGAGCATTTCTATTCAGCCTATTTTGGTGCATCGTGTGGATTTGCAAAATGAGCTGGGCAATCCGCTTCTTGTCTTTCAGATCAATGGCTGAGCAAGTATCGCGAAAAAGAGCAAAGAGTTTATCGGCGCGGTGGCTTAAAGCTTTTCCTCTCAAGCTCAAGGAAGGGCGGAGCGCATTGCCGTCAATAGCTTGCGGGTGAAGATAAATTTCAGTGCTAAAATCACCGAGGTGAGCATTGATATAGGCGAGATTTGCTTGATAGTCGCGCTTTCCCAGTCCTAGTTCAGGGATTAATGTGACAAAAAGCTGCAGATAGCCAAGATCATTGGCATCGATCGGTGGCAGATCAAAGACTAGGTCGGCGTACGTGATATGATTAGTGAACGTTCGGTGGTGAAACACTGTGAGCTCATTTTGCTTGGCTTTAACCAGCGGAAAATCCGGTGGGTCTTTGGGTATTTCAGAGAGCTTGATCGCGGGCAAACACTCAATCGACTGGTTTTCTGTTTCGAGTTGGTAGGTTTTCAAGTCTTCGGCTTGGGTAAGAATCTTTTCTCGCTCAGCGGTGCTTAACCGGGCTTGAATCGCTTCGAGAGTCGCTTTTTCTTGCGCTTGTTCTTGAGCTGCGAGATCAGAGTCGGGCGCTAGTGTAAGAGTGACAAAATGAGGGTTATTGAGTAGATATTTTTCAATGATTTGAGAAAAGTAGTGAGGGTCTTGGGCCCGCTTTTCAAGAGCTTGAACTGCAGCGCTGATTGTGAGCGCACTTTCTGCTGGGCAGCCGTGCTGCTTGGCAAAGCCGGCGCGGCCAAAAAGAGTCAGCCCAAAGGGCCCGTGGTCGCGGGTGATTTCGAGGCGGCTAAACGAAAGTTGGTGCACAGCAGCTTCGATTGCCGCAGCTGAGAACCCCTGTTGTTGGGCCTGATAGAGCGTATCGAAAATGATTTTTTGAAGAAGTTTTTCATTTTCCCGATCGCACCCCTTGCAAACAATAGCGTAGGGAACTTCGCTCATATCAACTTCTAAGTAGCTATCAGCTTGGGTGCACAGCTTTGATTCTAAAAGTGCTTTTTTAAGTGGCGAGGCGTCGGTTTCCATTAGCATTGAATCGAGAGCTGTCAGTGCCAATACGTCGTCTTGATCGCTAATCAAGGCTGTAAGCCAGCCATAGGTAATAAAAGTTTTCTGACTGCTATCTTTTCCCTGAAAGGGGTAGTAGGTGAGAGTACTTACTGGCTTGGTAAAGCGGTGTTGCTTTGGAATAGGCGGCAATGGGGGCTTTTTATCGGCGTTAGCTAGCACGCGTTCTTGAATAAATTCCAAGTGCTTTTTTAGCGGCAAATTGCCGTAAAAAAAGAACAAGCAGCGACTCGGGTGGTAGTGCTTTTGATGAAATGCCTTGAGCTCTTGATAGCTGAGGTTCGGAATTTCCTTTGGGTCGCCGCCAGAATTGAAGGCATAGGTAAGGTCGGGCGTCAGTGCGGCTAAAAAGGCGTGCCACAACCGACTTTCAGGGCTCGATAAGCTTCCCTTCATTTCGTTGAAGACGACCCCTTTGAACAGGATCGGCGATAAAATATCGCCGGGAATTTCAAAATCAAGCCGATGCCCTTCTTGAAGAAAGCTCAGCTCATTGAGTTTTGGAAAAAAAACAGCGTCGAGATAGACGTCGAGCAAGTGGTAAAAGTCGGCTTCGACTTGAGACGCGGCAGGGTAAAACGTGGCATCGGATCCAGTCATCGCATTCATAAACGTATTCAGACTGCGGCGAGTCATCGAAAAAAAAGGATCTTTGACGGGAAATTTTTTTGACCCACACAAAACAGTGTGCTCTAAGATATGGGCGACACCTGTCGAATCGGAGGGAAGAGTGCGAAAAGAGAGGCAAAAAAGGTTTTCAACATCGTCGTTTGCGAGATGCACGACAGTTGCGCCAGTTGGCTCGTGAGTCAATTCGTATAAAGTGAGCTGGAGCTCTTCGATTGGAAGCGTTTTGGTAAAGACAAAGTCAAAGCAGCGGTCGCCTACCTGATAATTTAGAGTGGAGTCCATGTCGATTCCTTGCATTTCATTTAACCCGCGCTTACGTTTTACCTGTGAGTGCGACCTATGGGTATTTAGAGGGATTTTCAATTTTTTTCATGCTTGAAACGGAAAAATGGGCACATACTTGGATAAAGTAGGGGCCATTTTTTCCATTTCAAGCATGGGAAAAAGAAAAATTCAAATCAATATCCATAGGTCGCACTCACAGGTTTTATGATGGTTCAGAT
>JBCCHO010000216.1:0-3795 GCA_039028715.1 Chlamydiota bacterium
ACAACAATCAGCAGACCCAAAAACAATCCAAGCCGCGATTAACTGGCTCACTGAAGAGAAGAAAAAAAATGACATCAATTCCACCATTCCAGGAGACAAAAAGTCTAACCCACAAAGTAGTCTTCAATCAACAGGAAGGCTCAACCAAAACCTACCGAGTGAAATATCAAGTTAAATGGCCTTTAACCTGGTCCGAAAACGAGATTGAGAAATTTATGAAAAATTTAGCTCAATTCATGCTTTGGAGAGTTGGCCGCACTTTAAGAGAGTCGGCAAAACGACTCAAAGAAATCCGGCGCGAAAGCGAGCGGTAAATACGGACTCTGTGCGCGCTCATTTTCGTCGCTAAAAAGTTTCGCCCCATCTATGCTAAATAGGTATGAATCCAATGCGAAAAAATTTCTTACCTATTTTGACCGTTCTTTTTTTAGGCTACCTCGGCTTTTCGCTGGCACTACCCCTTTTTCCCCCCTCTTTTTCTCAACCCAGAGCAAGGCTTTCTTCCTATTGCAATGTCGCAAAAGACGCGCAGTATTTTGCTCGGCATTCTGTTCACCATGTACCCAGCTGGGCAATTTCTCGGCTCCCCCCTACTTGGAAAATTTTCCGATAAATATGGACGCAAACCGATCTTACTTATCTCGCTCTTAGCTATTATTCCCACCTACATCAGCTGCGCTTTATCAATTGCCCATACCCTCCCCACTCTTCTCTTTGTCAGTCGATTTTTCTGCGGGCTACTCGAGGGAAACATCGTCATCGCCCAAGCATCTGTCGCTGACATCAGTGAAAACCGCAAAGCTAAGACAAAAAATTTCGGCTGGATTATTTCATTTAGCAGCCTTGCTTTCTTTTTCGGACCCTTAATTGGCAGCAGCCTTGCCGACTCTAAACTCGTTTCTTGGTTTCACTATGACACACCATTTTGGGCTGCTGCGATTCTCGTTTTCCTTGGATTTCTCAATGTGCTCTTTTTTTTCAAAGAAACGCGCTTTCCCGACCCAGAAATGACAATCGAGTTAAAAAAAGTATTTCTCTCGTTCGTCGAAGGAATCCAATTACCCCGTTTAGGCACACTTTTTTTAGCGCACTTATTTATCTTTTTTGCGATGTTTTTCTTTTTAAACTTTTTCTCAGCTTTTCTAGTGAATCACTTCCAATTTAGTATTATCCAGCTTGGACAAGCCAATGCCTACTTATCGCTTTTCCTCATTTTTTCTCCAATCATCTTCAAGCAATTTGCCCGCTATTTCCCGCCGCATCAAACGCTGATTATCGGCACACTTTGCCTCGGTATCAGCCTTCTCTTTTTTGCCCTCTCAGTCCCAAAGTGGTCTCTTTTTTTCACGCTAGCTCCAATCGGGCTCGCTTTAGCCATCGGATTTGCCTTCCCAGCCATCCTCGTTTCAGAGCAGGTCAGCAAAAAAATTCAAGGGCAAGCATTGGGCACAAACCTATCGATTCAAGTCCTCGCTGAAGCGCTCACCGCTTTCATCGGCGGATTTCTATTAGCCACTTGGAGCAGCCTCCCTTTTATCGTCGGAGCGTGCTGCAGTTGGATCGGAACGCTCTTTATCATCGCTATTTTTTACCGCAAAAAAGTGGCTTGAGAGGCTCCCCGCAAAAAATCGTTTAGTGGGATAGTCTCAAATGGCAAACTCGGGTTAATTAGCCAGCCGGTTCAAAGCAATGGATTTTATTGGATTAATAGCGTAATATCCTTTCTTTTCAATGACCCCCTCAAGCCATCGAAATGTACTCGCTTAGAAAATCAAAAACCCTCTTTTTTCAATTTCTCCGCCTTTATCGCAAAAAAAGGCGCCGCCTAGCGCCAGAAGTCGGCTTCGAAATCAAAACAACCCTATGCGCTTTGCAAAAAGCCTTGCTGGCCAACGATCGAGCCCGCGCGGAAACAGCAGCCATACAAGCGCAGCAGCTCGCTAAACACCATCTAAAAAAAACGATTTTCGAATATATCCGCGACTCTGCGTTTGCGCTCGGCTTTGCCCTCATCGTCGCCGTGCTTATCCGCAGCCTCTGGTTTGAATTTTTTAAAATCCCCACGGGGTCAATGCGCCCTACATTCCAAGAAAAAGACCACCTCGTCGTCTCCAAAACAGCTTTTGGGATCAATATTCCCTTACTAGCAGATCACTTCTATTTTGATCCCGCACTCGTCAAGCGCAATGGCATTGTCATCTTTACCGGCGCTAATATGGACATCAGAGACGTTAATACCCGTTATTTCTATCTTTTTCCCGGCAAAAAACAGTACGTCAAACGCCTCATTGGGAAGCCAGGCGATACCCTCTATTTCTATGGCGGGCGCATTTATGGAATCGACCGAGCAGGACAAGACATTTCACCGCTACTTGCGCCGGCTATTCTCGACCAGATCGACCATGTTCCCTATATCCGTCTAGGTGGAACACCCTCTTCACTTGCCCCTTCCCAAGCAGGTGAAATTTCTCCTTCTGTTATCCTCAAGCAAATGAATCAACCTGTTGCCAAGCTTAAACTCGCCAATGGAAATCGCCCCCAAGGAAAACTCCTTCCGCCTTATGCGGAAAAAATAACCGATTACTATCAGCTATGGGGATTTGGTAACTACGGCATGAGCCGGCTCTTGACAAAAGAACAAGTTCTTTCTTTAACAGATACTCCACCGAGCCAACTTGAAGCTGCTCCCCTTTATCTCGAAATTTTTCACCACCCTTCTATTGCTCATCCAGCCATTATTATGAGTCCGGACCGCCGTTTAAGGCTTAGCGTAAGCACTAACTCAACCATTCTTCCTCTTCAAGACAATCATCTCCAAACTCTTTTTTCTCACCTATATACGGCCCGCTTTATCGCTAAAAACGATACCCTCTACCGCTATGGCGGAGCCAAGCCCGGTAGTCCCTGCTTTTATTGCCCTAAGATCGCTGGCATTCCCAATGGCACTTATGAGTTTTACTACGGCAAAGCCTATAAAATCTTTTGGGGTGGGCGCAGAGTCCCCATAGTGTTCAGAAAAGAACTTCCCTCCGATCACCCACTTCTTCAGTACACACCCGCCCATCTTCAACTGTTTTACAACCTAGGAATCGAGTTCAACCAATTCTTTGCTCCTTCAGCAAAAGACCAACAGCTTTTGCCTTCGCGCTATGTTTACTATCGGGAAGGCACTCTTTACGCGATGGGGGCTCCGCTGATCGACAAAGACGACCCTACACTCAACCGCTTCATCCAAAATGAGCGGCTCAAAGAGCAAAATGCTCCTATGCGTCGCCCATATCGCCCCTTTATCGACGCTGGGCCACCGTTGACCAAAGAGGGAACACTCGATCTAGAAAAAATCAGGCGCTATGGAATCACAGTTCCCGATCACCACTACCTCGTTCTCGGTGATAATTACGCCATGAGCTCAGATAGTCGAGAGTTTGGCTTTGTCCCAGAAGATAACATCCGCGGCGTGCCGCTTTATATTTTCTGGCCTTTAGGCCCTCGCATCGGCCAGCCACCCCAAATCGATTATCCTACTTTTACCTTGCCTCGATCGATTATTTGGTCGCTAGCGTTGATCGCCCTTGTGTTTTGGCGGCTCATTTATCGCTGGCGACATCGACTTTCGATTCCTATCGATTAGCGCACCTGTGAGTGCGTCCTATTTGGTCCTGGTGCAAATAGGGATCTCATTGACAAAATGGCCCTCTGACATCCTATTTTGCCCTCTTTATTAAGCTGCTACTCCAAACAGCTCCTCTATAAATTTTTTTTGAATCAGAAAGCCTTTCCCTCCAATGCCTTTGA
>JBCCHO010000217.1:0-3789 GCA_039028715.1 Chlamydiota bacterium
GCCGATTCAAAATGCAAAAAGATCGGTGATTTGGCGCGGCTATTTTGATCGACTTTTTTCCTGGGTTCTTATCCGGCAGGTGGATAAAACCCAGGGAAAAATCGGTCAAAAGGGTCCGCCAAATGCGCTGAGATTTTTTCATTTTGAATCGGCTTGGGTATAGACTAGTTATGTAGAATCCTTTTTTCTCAGATTTCCTTGTAAATCTCGATCGATTCATTGACTTCTTCTTAAAGTTGCAGTAGGCTCTTAGCCAATTTTATCAGACCAGTATGCGAAAAAGCGCGCTAGTCCGTATTTCTCATACTTCCCTTGGGAGTGTTTTCCCGATTCCCCCAATTTTATTTGGTTAAGAATTAGAGGTTATGTCATGAGTCGCGTCAGAGAGCATTGGAAAAGTCGTTTTGGCTTTATCATGGCGACCCTTGGCTCGGCTATCGGCCTCGGAGTTTTGTGGAAATTTCCCTATGTCGTTGGAAGAAATGGCGGTGGGTTTTTTCTCTTTGCTTACTTTATCTGCGTTCTTCTCGTCGGAGTGCCGATTTTTATTGCTGAGCTAATTTTGGGTAGAGCGAGTCAACGAGCAGCAATTGGCGCTTATGAAGTGCTTAAGCCTGGCAAGGCGCAATGGAAGGTCGCCGGTTATTTAGGAGCAGCTTCGTCGTTTTTAATCATGTCTTTTTACAGCGTCATTGCCGGCTGGGGCATGAGTTATATTTTGATGTCGCTCAGTGGGTTTTACCGCGGCCTTTCGGGAGCGCAGGTAGCGGCGGTATTTGATACTCTTTCGCAGGCTGGCGGAATTACTCTGCTTTGGCACTTTATCTTCACATTAGTCACCGGATCTATTGTCATTTCAGGAGTGCGGAAAGGGATCGAGCGCTGGGCAAAAATCATGACGCAGGCACTGCTTGTATTGCTCGTGCTGCTATTTCTTTACAGTTTACAGCTCGATGGCTTTGGCAAGGCGGCGTATTTCATTTTTGCGCCTAATGCTGCCACATTTAAACTATCGAGTGTCATCGAAGCGCTTGGGCTGGCATTTTGGACGCTTAGCATTGGCCAGGGAATCATGATTAGTTATGGGAGTTATATGAGGCGGTCGGAAAGCATTCCAGCAATGGGCGGAATCGTTGCAATCGCTGTGATCGTCGTCGCGATCTTAGCCGCTTTGACTATTTTCCCGGTTGTTTTTACATTTAATGTTTCTCCGGGAGAAGGAGTTGGTCTGATCTTTAAGACGATGCCCTATCTCTTTTCTAAATTGCCAGGAGCACTATTGTTATCAACCATGTTTTTTACTCTTTTTGTCTTTACGGCATTGACGTCGGCAATTCCGCTGATCGAAGTTGTTGCAACAAATTTAATGGAGCTGCGCGGTTGGACGCGGACGAAAGCTGTTGTGATCGTGAGCTCAGCAACATTCACTTTTGGCATTCCCAGTGCGCTTGCTTACTCTGGAGATATGTTTCGCAGCTGGAGCTCTATTTATGGAATGAACTTTCTAGATACGATCGACAATCTCGTCTCAATTTGGGTTATTCCTATTGGGGGATTGCTCAGCGCTTTTTTTGTCGGGTGGGTAGTCGACTCGAAGATTGCCCAAGCTGAGTTTTTAGCTGGGGGAAAATGGACATTCTTATGGCGCCCCTGGCGGTTTTTTATCCGATTTGTTGTGCCGGCGATGCTGATCATCATTATCGTCCAAAAAAGTGGGTTGCTCGACTTTGATCGTTTATTTCACTCACCTGTAGGATAGCGATGCGTGAACATTGGGGATCTCGACTTGGATTTATCTTAGCGGCGATTGGTTCGGCGATTGGCCTTGGGGTATTATGGAAATTTCCCTATACAGTTGGCGCCAATGGCGGTGGTCTTTTTTTGTTGACCTACATCGCCTGTATCGTTGTGATTGGCGTTCCCGTTTTGATTGGCGAGCTATACCTCGGCCGCCAATCAGCGCGCGCTTCTGTCGGCGCGTTTGCAGTGCTCGCTAAGCAGCGACCAAACTGGAAAGTTGCGGGCTATTTCGGTGCTATTTCATCGTTTTTGATTATGTCGTATTACAGCGTCATTGCCGGTTGGGGAATGAGCTATGTCTTGATGTCGCTGAGCGGCATTTACCAGCAGTTATCAGCAACAGAAATTTCGGGTGTATTCACAACTCTTTCCCAATCTGGCAGCATCAGTTTGTTTTGGCATTTTTTATTTACACTGATCACAATGGGCATTGTGCTTTCTGGTGTGCGGAAGGGGATTGAATTTTGGTCGAAAATCATGACCCGATCGCTTTTTGTCATTTTGCTCGTTCTTTTTGGATATAGCTTGACATTAGAAGGTTTTTCGACTGCGGTTCACTTTATCTTTGCTTTTGACCTCAAGTCATTTACCTTTTCAAGCGCTCTCGAAGCTCTTGGCCTCGCCTTTTTTACCTTGAGTTTGGGGCAAGGAATCATGATCAGTTACGGCAGCTATATGCGCCGCGAAGAAAATATTCCGCAGCTCGCCTGCATCATTAGTTTTGCCGTCATCGTCGTCGCTATTTTAGCGGCATTGACAATTTTTCCGGTGATATTCACTTTTGGATTAACGCCTCATGAAGGCGAAGGGCTTATCTTTAAGACATTGCCGCTTCTTTTTGCCAAGATGCCTGGCTCGTTGATTTTATCGACGATTTTCTTCACTCTTTTTGTCTTTACGGCTTTGACATCGTCGATTCCCTTTATTGAAGTTGTTGCGACCAATTTAATGGAGCTGCGCGGCTATAGCCGTAAGAGGGCGACCCTTTCTGTTGCTATTGCGACATTTATTTTTGGCATTCCAAGCGCTTTTGCAGTTCCGCGCACGATTTTTCCCAACTGGGATCGCGTGTATGGAAAGACGTTTTTGCAAACCATTGATGGATTTACTTCGGTTTGGCTCATCCCGGTTGGTGGGCTACTTACAGCGCTGTTTATCGGTTGGGTATTAAGGCGTGAGGAGACAGCTGCAGCTTTTTCTGCTACTAGAAAAGCAAGGGTGTTTTACCGCATCTGGTATTTCTTTATTAAGTGGCTCATTCCCTTGACAATTTTGGCAATGATCATGCAAAAAAGTAATCTTATCGGGTAAACCTTAGGAGATATAGACACATGGTCGTTACACCATCAGAAATGGTCCCACTAGGCACAGTTGCGCCTGATTTTTCGCTGATCGATGTTGTTTCAGAGCGGAAAGTGAGCCTTAAAGAAATCAGCACCGGCAAGAAAGCCACTGTTGTGATGTTCATTTGCAACCACTGTCCTTATGTCAAGCATATTCAAAAAGCTCTGGTTAAACTCGTCGCTGCTTATCAAGCGCGGGAAGTTGGTTTTGTGGCCATTAATGCAAATGATGTGGCGAGCTATCCCGATGATAGTCCAGAGAATATGCGTCAAGTTGCGACAGAATGGAGCTATTCCTTTCCCTACCTTTACGATGCAACGCAAGAGGTTGCGCTTGCCTATCGCGCTGCATGCACGCCCGACTTTTTTGTGTTTAACAGCGATCTTAAACTAGCTTATCGAGGGCAGCTCGATAAGGCGCGTCCTGGGAATGACATTCCCGTTACAGGCGAAGACCTCGCTTATGCGCTCGATTGCATTTTAGCGGGTAAGACGATTGATAAGCAGCAGCGTCCAAGTGCGGGGTGCAATATCAAGTGGAAACAGAAAGAATGATCCTTGACAGGAGCTTTATAAGAGGTTGACTGGAAATGGAAAAAATTAGTCCGCGAGTCGACATCGCGTTTAAAAAGATTTTTGGGATAGA
>JBCCHO010000218.1:0-3763 GCA_039028715.1 Chlamydiota bacterium
AAAAATTTGGAGCATCTGTTTTCCGAGATTCCAAGGAGCTCTTTTGGAAATGGTTACAACCATTCCCTGCAAGATCTCCTTGAAATCTCGAAAAACATCTTGCTCAACTTTTTAGCAGAGCTTGTGAGAAATACGGGGTAAGCATTTTCGGGCGCTTTGTCCTCGATTACTATCCGCAGGCTGATAGGATCGAGGAAAAAGTGATCCGAAAAGGGTCCGCCAAATGCGCTGAGATTTTTTCACTTTGAACCGGAAGGAGTATAGAATTTTGTAGGAAATATCGATTGCGTTAAGATAGGGCTTTTGGTGAAAAAACACTGACGATCATGGAAACTAAGCTACACATCGTCAATGAGAAGGTGTTTTTGCTGCAAAAAGAGGCTCAAGCTCTTCTCAAGACGTTAAATCAATCTAAATCCATAACCGACAAGATCGCTGCTTTAAACCAGCACCCCCGTGTTATTGAAGGAATAGAAAGTCTCGTTGCGTTTTCCTCTTTTCTCGCTACTCTATCCCCTCTTCACCACTATGTAGCCAAAGTATTAATCGCCATTGGTCAAGAAGAGTTATTTGCATTTTCCGCACCGGAATATTCGACATGTCGCGCTCATTGGAAAGCCTTAGTTGACAAACTAGTAGCTATTGAAAATTTTTATAAGCCTATCGGCGGTGTGATTGGGTATCAGTGCCTTGTGCTCGACCTGCTATCTCGAAGAAAGCGGCATCAACATGCGCCATTTGTTTCCCTACATCCCCCTACTAAAATTGACTTGACTAAAGATAGCCTCGAGGTGAGAGCTGCAATCATTGACGGAATCAGAGCTCAGGGACAGTTCGCAGAAATTTATCCGGTTGGCGGAGCAGCTGACCGACTCCAGCTCGTTGATGAAGCAACGCAGGAAAGACTCCCCGCAGCGCGACTTGTCTTTCTCGGCAATCACTTGTTAGAAGGAGTCATTCGAGATTTGCAGGCGCGAGAGTATTTGTCATTTCGCCTTTTTGGCGATCAGGTGGTGACGCCGATTGCTATGATGACTTCAGATGTCAATGGTAATAGTGAACACATCCGCGCGATTTGCGCTGAAAATCATTGGTTTGGCCGGCCAAAAGGGAGTTTTCGATTTTTTAAGCAACCTTCAGTTCCCACGTTTACTCAAGAAGGTAAATGGTGCTTAAAGTCACCTGGGAAATTGCTCTTGCGGCCAGGCGGGCATGGAGTAATCTGGACTCTTGCTGAGCGAGAAGGCGTCTTGTCTTGGCTACAAAGCCTTGGAAGAAAAAAGTTGCTCGTACGCCAAATTAACAATCCCATGGCGGGAATCGATAGTGGACTGCTTGCTTTTTTGGGAATTGGGTGGCGGCGAGATAAGCTGTTTGGCTTTGCTTCTTGCCATCGACTGGTCAATGCGCACGAGGGAATGAATGTTGTCAAGGTTGTTGCAGCTGATAACGGCAAAAAAGCTATGTTAACAAATATCGAGTATTGCGATTTCGCACAATTTGGAATTGAAGACAAGCCAGAAACAAGGACAAGTCGCACGTCTCGTTTTCCATCCAATACAAATATCTTATTTGTTGATCTCGCCGCCGCCGCCGCCGCCGTCAAGAGGGTGCCTTTTCCAGGACTTCTCGTAAACTTCCGCGAAATGGAGCACTTCGATGGAGAAAACCTCAAAAAAGAACAAGTAGCACGGCTTGAAGCAACGATGCAAAATCTCGCCGATTGTTTTGCAACAAAAAAAGGGGAAAAAGAACCTCCGACAGAAGAGCTTTGCTCTTACCTTACATTCAATAAACGGCGCAAGACGATTTCAACGGCGAAAAGGAAAACGAACCCCAGTGGATCTCTCGTTGAAACACCTGCTGGGTGTTATTACGATTTTTTGAAAAATGCGCACGAATTACTTGAAAAATACTGCGCAATTCAGTTGCCGCCGCTAGTTGATGAGCAAACATTTAAGCGCTATGGACCGTCGTTTCTATTCAGCTACCACCCCGCCTTGGGACCGCTTTACACCATTATTGGTCAAAAAATACGCGGTGGTCAGTTTGAGGCGGGCTCAGAACTCCATTTGGAGATTGCCGATATAGAAATTGCTGCATTACAATTACAGGGAAGCTTGCTCATTACAGCATCATCGATCATGGGGCATACTGACGACAAAGGGCACTTGCGATACTCAAATCGAACGGGCCAGTGCATCTTGCGACGGGTATCTGTTGAAAATTGCGGAATTGATTGGAGTGATGATCACCTATTTTGGCAGCACGATGTTAAGCGGTCTGAGTCGTTGCAAATCGAGTTGCAAGGTCATTCTCAATTTATAGCTGAAGATGTTACCTTCAAAGGAAGTCAACTAATTACAGTTCCCGATGGAATGCGGGTTACGGCATCTCAACAAGGAGAAAAGGTCGTTTTTGCAAAACAACCGCTCCAAAATAGTGACCCATTTTGGCACTACCAAGTAAACTCCAATGAGCAAATCATCCTTTCACAGCCCAAAGTTTAAACACCTCCTCTAGAGGTAAAAAACAATTGAGATTTGCTTTTCTTTTGACTATTAATCCTCAAGAGAGCTACAAGAGGACACTAAAGGGAGGAAACTGCGATTATTTGCCCTTTGACTTAAAACTCAACTTTGGATATTTTTCAGAGGTGACTTCTTCAAGTTTTTAATCCTGTGAGTCTTATAACTTTTTCCGAGCTTATTTAAAGCCTGCTGAAAAAATTATAAAATTCACATAATTAACAACTTGTTGACCTTACCTCTGAAAAATATCCAAAGTCAAGTTAAAAACCTAAGCTGTATCCTACTCTTGGTTAAGGTAAATTCTATAAGCTTATCTAGTTAAGGTTCTGACTTTCAACCTAATCCCAGGTAAAAAATAGAATTTTAGATGAATCGCGATAAGACGCAACTTAAGGTTTAAATAGGAACCACTTTATTTCAAAAGGAGATAACCATGGCTAAAAAAAACTCAAAGTTCATGCAACCCATGAACCTCAGTGACGAACTCGCTGAAGTGATTGGAAAAGGGCCGCTTCCACGCACGCAAGTCACAAAAAAAATATGGGCTTATATCAAAAAACATAAACTACAAGACCCTAACAATATGCGCAATATTAAGCCCGATGAAAAGCTTGCTAAGGTTTTTGGAGGGAGAAGAGCTATCAACATGTTCGAAATGACGAAGCGTGTCAACAAGCACTTGTCTTAACAGCATTAATCTTTATGACCTGAGCTTGAGTCTATTTGATTTGCATCAACAAAGCACTTTCTCTGCTCTTTGCTTTTTAAGGCTAAGATTTTTGTAGACCGATTCAGCTTAACCCGTATTTCAAGACCAGCTCTGTGTAAAAGATTAAGCAGCCCGTTTTTTCGAGATTTCAAGGGACTTTCTCAGGGAATATTCATCAATATTTCCAAGAAAGTCACTTGAAACCCAAGTTGGGTCGTATAATTGCTAAGATAAATTTTCTGTTTTCTTACCTGCCCAACAGTTGAATTTTCAGCATACTTGAATAAAGCAGGTGAAAATTCAACTGTTGGGCAAGTGGAAAAAGAGAATTTTAGATGAGTAATTATGCCACGCAACTTGGGTTAAAAGCTATTTTAGGAGCGAATATAGTGCTTCCGGTTCAAAAGCGCCCAAAAGCAAACTGAATTTAAAGTTCTCTAGATTGCATTTTTTATTCTAGCCAATATTAAGTTTAATATGGGCGACGAAGAAAAAATACGATCTAGAGGCTTTAAATCAGTTT
>JBCCHO010000219.1:0-3757 GCA_039028715.1 Chlamydiota bacterium
AAAATTTGGAGCATCTGTTTTCCGAGATTCCAAGGAGCTCTTTTGGAAATGGTTACAACCATTCCCTGCAAGATCTCCTTGAAATCTCGAAAAACATCTTGCTCAACTTTTTAGCAGAGCTTGTGAGAAATACGGGCTAGTGGAAATTGTGGGGAATTGCTGTTCTTTTCTTGTGAAAGGTGCAGAAAATCAACAAGAAGGATATAATGGAGAATAAGTTAAATCTTTTTTAGAAGAAGTTGTGCTATGATTACATTGTCTCGTATCCTTTTAAGTTTAATTTTTGTTCCTTTTTTTCTTTTTGGAAAAGTTGCTCGAGATAGCGACCAGGCTCCAGCTCAATTCAAGGTCCGAATGCCAGAGTGGCGACTGGAAATAGTTGAACAATACCAAAGTGGAAAGCCCAAGGTGATTCATTTTTATGCTGAGAATGACCGAGATCAGGAAGAGCTGGTAAAAAAAGTCTATTTTTATGAAGAGGGACAGCGGCTAGAAGAAACAGACTTTACAATACTGAGAAAAGAGGATTTTGAAGATTCTGCAGATTATGACAAGCGTTACGATAAATGGAAGTCGACAAGTGTCCACAATGGAATGAGCGCGCGTTTTTTTGATAATGGAAAGGTAGAAAGTATCAGCTCTTTTGACCGTGGATTTTTAGATGGCGAGGTTAA
Organism: Chlamydiota bacterium; assembly: GCA_039028715.1. GTDB lineage: Bacteria > Chlamydiota > Chlamydiia > Chlamydiales > Simkaniaceae > JBCCHO01. The sequence goes on from JBCCHO010000219.1 coordinate 675, forward strand.
GTTTTTTTACCCAACAGGGCAGCCAAAACATGTAGCGCACTACAAGCAAGATGTTTTGGATGGCTCGGTTATTCGCTACCATGAGAATGGCGAGATCGCGTTTGATGGCGAATTTTCTGAAGGCAAGCCTAAAGGCAAACATGTTCATTATTACGATAGTGGAGAGCAAAAAAAGCTCACTTCTTACGATGCTGACGGCCAGATCAACCAAGTCATTGAATGGCACCCAAATGGCAATGAGAAAGCAAAACTTTACTATTTGGGCGGCGAGCTTCACTCTAAAGACAGCCAGCCTGCAGTCTTAAAATACAATGAAGATCACAACATTATTGAAACCCAGGAGTTTGACCGCGGAGTTCCGTGTAATGAACACATTCAGTTTTATCCAGATGGGAAAAAGAAATACTTTGCCTTTTATATCGATGGAGAAAAACACGGAAGTGAAAAGTGGTTTGACCGAGAAGGCGCCGATTTAGGAGAGAGTCAATATAATAGAGGATTAAAGATTGGCAAGCATTGGAAAAAACATGCCAATGGAAAAATGGCTTATCTGGCGATTTATGATCAGCAGGGGAACTTAAAAGAGCCGATTTTAGAGTTCAATGAAGAAGGCCAAAAAGTGGCCGAATATACGATCGATCAAGAGGGTAAATATCAAGGAGCTTATCAAACATGGCATGGTAACGGCCAGCTAGCTTATGACTACCTTTATATCGATGGCGAGTTTGAAGGAGAGCAAAGAGAATTTTTCTCCTCGGGTCAATTAATGTCTGCTGTTACGTTTCAAAAAGGAGTGAAACACGGTCCATTCAAACAGTGGCATGAAGATGGATCACTTGCTTTCCAGGGACAATTTCGAGAAGATAACCAAGACGGCGAGATTGTCGAATTTCATCCTAATGGAAAACTCAAGCGAAAAAGTCATTACAAAAACTTTCTTTTCGATGGCCCACAAGAAGAGTGGTATGAAAACGGAGTCAAGGGACTTGAAGCTTTCTTTGTCGATGGGAAAGAAGATCAAAAAATGCGCGTTTGGAGTGCGCAAGGTCAGCTTATTTTTGAGGGAGGCTATCACTTAGGGGACCGGGTAGGCACGCATACTTCTTATTTTGAAGAAGCCGGAAAGAAGCGCGAAGTCGCTCACTTCCGCAAGGGAAAGCAACATGGCAAGCGAGAAGTTTACTATCCAGATGGGCAACTTCAGCTTATCGAATTTTATAGCGATGGGGATCTAGAAGGGCGTTCTAAAGGGTATTATGAGGATGGGTCGCTCGCTTTTGATCGCAACTATGAATCTGGTCATCTGGTTGGGAAGCAACAGGAGTTTTTTCGCCCAGATGCAGCTAAGCCAAAGGGAAGCAAGCCGGCAGTTGCTGCCATTAGCTACTACAATAAAGAGGGAAACCTACATGGAGAGCAAAAGAGTTTTTACGCAGGCGGAGTGGTAAAAACGCTCGCTTCTTATGCCAACGGGCAGATGCATGGTTTCAGCGCTTCTTGGAATGAGCAGGGCGAGCTTATTACCGAAGCAAACTATGCTCAAGGCAAGCTTGAGGGGCGGTATTTTATTAAAGATTCGGAAGGAAGTGAAATCATTTATCACTACCAAAAAAATAAGCGAGAAGGTCTCCATGTGGTTTACTACCCTAAAAAACCCGACTCGGATGAAAAAGTAAAAGCATTAGAGGTTCAGTTTAAGAAAAATAAGCTTGAAGGGGACATGATTGAGTACAGTCCGGAAGGTATTAAAGTCAGTACTCTTCGCTACGAGAATGGCATCCAAAATGGCCCACTAAGGGTTTTTTATCGCGACGGCAAGCCGATGTTAACAGCTACATTTGAGCAAGGAAAGCAACACGGCGTATGTAAACAGTACTTTCAAAGCGGAAAAATTCAGCGAGAAGTTGAGTTTGTGCATGGTTTTAAAGAAGGAGATGAAACAACCTATTTTGGGAGCGGTAAAATCAATAGCATCTATCGATACAAGGAAGGGAAGTTGCAAGGGCTTTCTAAGCACTGGAATGAAGCAGGAGTTTTGATATTCGAAGGCGAGTATGACAACGGACTACAACACGGTAAATTTATCAAATACTATGATGATGGCAAAATACGACTCAAGCAACACTTCCTCAATGGAAAGTTAGACGGTGTGAAAGAAAGCTACGACAAGGACGGAAAAGTCTCAAAAACGGTTTACCGCAATGGGGTTAAGCAAAAATAACTGATAAAAAAGCGTAAAATTTACCTGGCCTATTAGGCTATCCCGCTCTTTGCCTATTTTAATTCCTCAACTTTCGCCCTTATCTTTCGATAATGCGCAAAAATTAGCCTCCCAAGAGACTCATCGCAAAGCGCAACCCAAGTTTAAAAAAAATATTTTATACGCTAGCAAAAAAAATTATGGGTTAATATCGAAAAAGATTTGCTAAAAAATCAAGCAAGTCTAAAATCAAGCATTATTTTTTTAAAAAAAAGAGGTCCCCTAAGAAAGGAGACCTCAGTGCTCGCCAGAGGTTAGCTCTCTGGCCAGCTGAAACCAAGGAGCTTCACAATGCCTACCTCCCTGGTCTCGGATAACATTTTAAGTTGTTCGATAAAAACATTCTACCTTCGTTCTTTAAATAGGAACTTTTTTCCCCCTTGCGTGGCAAGTAGAGTGGCTCCTGCTCCTTTAAAGCTCTACTGTGTCGTTATCTTAAAAGTAGGTAGGATGTTTTTACAGGGTAGAAAACACCCCATATTTTCCATGGGGTGTTTTCATTTTTTTGGGTTCTTATCGACCATTTAGCTCAATATAGCCCGCTCGCGGAGTTACATCTTTCTTGTTGCCTATATCCTATCTCATCTTCGCCCCTGTAGTGTGTAAGCCGTTGATTATCTATTGGCAAAAAATTTTTAGCTCAAGTTCACCCCTTGTGGGAGTATATACCCGAGCCGATTCAAAGTGCAAAAATCTCGCTGAATTTGGCGGACCCTTTTGACCGATTTTTCCCTGGGTTTTATCCACCTGCCGGATAAGAACCCAGGAAAAAAGTCGATCAAAATAGCCGCGCCAAATCACCGACCTTTTTGCATTTTGAATC
>JBCCHO010000220.1:0-3738 GCA_039028715.1 Chlamydiota bacterium
CATCACTTTACCCCCCCCCCTTTAAATCGATAATGACTGAACAATTTACGGTAATTGGGGAATTCTTTTCAGTTGAATCTGTGTTTGCACCAAAGCCCGTTTGAATCGGCCTTGGGATAAGCAAAGCACAAAAGTCGGTCAGCTCAATTTTTTGCTATTAGCCAAGTGGTAACAAATCCAAACTGGGCAAGGCGCATGGCGCAAGACCCGTTCTACTGTTGCGCTATAATTTTTAGGCGTTGTCCGATGGGGCATAGCTGCTCCGAGCACAATAAGATCAAAACCATCTTCTTGAGCTAGCTTGAGCACTGCTCCACTCACAGAACGGGCACTGATCATTTTCATTTTGATCGGCAAGTGAAGCTCACGGCCAATCGCTTCCGCTCGGTTGAGCACTGACTCGGCAATCACCGTTCGATGATACAATGGAGCATCGAGCGGCAGTGAAAAAGGAATCTCAATGACATTGATCGCCATCAGCTCGGCGCTGTGAAACTTGGCAATTTGGCAAGCAACTTGAACGGTTTCTGTTTCCTGGCCGCCGCGTGTCGGCACGAGAATTTTGTGGTAACGCACAGATTTAAATTCGGGAATCTTAATTTTTTGAATGTCAACGCGCCCTGTTGGCGCAATGCGCTGCTTTCTGCGGTAATAAAAGTACATGGCAAGCCCGATTGCCACCCAAGTAAACCCTAGATAGCGCCCATCTGGTTTTTCGATAATCACTAAAAACCAAGTTGAAAGGGTCGCAATTCCCCCGATAAGCGCTGTGATGGGAAATGAAATCCGCCCTAATTTAAGATTAAGCGGCGCGCGAAAGGGACGCTCCATATCTGGCTTTTTGATGCGCAGAAAAATCAAAGAAAGATGGGTCATAAAAAAAGCGAGCATGGCGCCAAAGTTGTACAAGTCGGCGAGAAAAGTGATTCTTCCCCGACTGACAACCACAATAGCAATTGCGAGAATGGCAAAGACCGCTAATGAGACAAATGGGGTGCGGTAACGCTTGTGCAATCGATAGACAAAGCGAGGCACTTGGTAATTTTCTCCCATCCGAAAAGACAGTCGCGAAGCCCCCATCAGCCCAGCGTTAGCGGCGACAAATAGAATGATCGCCGCTAACAGCCCAACCCAACCACCTAGAAGTCGACCGGCAAACGGCAATTTCGCGACAATCCCTGCAATCGGATCCTCGAGATACTGGGTACTTAGTTCTTGCGGCGTCATTGCCGAAAGAGCGACAACAGCAGTTCCTATATAAACAAAAAGGAGCATTCCCATCGCTAGCATCATTGCACGCGGCACTGTACGCGATGGCGACTTCGCCTCAGAGCTTAGCTGCGCCATCGACTCAATTCCCGTATAAGCGACCATAGCCATCGTTGTTCCACGCCAAAAATCGGGCCATGACGGCGACCAAAGCGATCCCTTGATATTGATCCGCATGTTTTGCAATAAGTCTGGAATGTGAATAAAGTAAAAGATCCCAGCGATAATGATCAAAAGCTGGGTGATCAAAGTGAGCGTCGTTAAAAACCAGCTAACGCGCGTCGAAGATTTTGCTCCGAAAAAATTGAGGACAAAAAGAGAAGAAATCAAGCATATCGTTAAAATAATTTTATAGCCAGGGATTTTTAAAAGCGGAACAAAAAAAGATAAGTAAGAGCCAATAGAATAAGACGAAATAGCAATCGTGACAATAAAATCAAGTAATAGCCCCCAACCAGCAATAAAAGAGATAAGATCGTTGAAAACGTGGCGCGTGAAAGCCGCCGAGCCGCCGCCGCCGGTGCGCTGCAACATCGAAGAAAGTTCAGCGTAAGAAAGTGCTGTACAAGCAAACACGAGTCCAGCTAGCGCAAGGGAAATCGGCGCAGCGCCAAGGGAAAATAGTGTCGTAATTCCCAGTGCATAATAGATCGACGAGCCAAGATCGCCATAACCCACAGCAAAAAGGTCTCCCAACCCTAAGGTTCGGTCCATCGACCCTTTATCGATTTCTGTGATACGCTGCTGTTTTTCTTCTGCTCCCGCCATTCACTTGTTCCGTACACTCTGTCTCTTTCTTACATAGCTGACGCTAGGCATTTATGCAATCTTTTCCCATGAAAATAGGTGCTAGCCCGTATTTCTCACAAGCTCTGCTAAAAAGCTTAAGCAAGATGTTTTTCGAGGCTCCTCGCGCAAAAATCGCTTTCGAAGGGAAATTTGATGATTTTGACTTGAGAGCTCCTTGGAATACTCGGAAAACAGAGGCTCCAAATTTTTCCAGAGTCTTGTGAGAAATACGGGCTAGCGCTCAACGAGAACTTCGCGCGGAAGCTTGAAAAACACATTTTCCTCGCGGCAAACAACTTCTTCGGGTTGAGAAGCTCCCAATTGGCATAAGCGAGCGATGCAGCGCTGTACCACTGACTCTGGGGTTGACGCACCCGCTGTCAAAGCAAGGACCCGGATTGGTTTAAGCCAGTTTGGGTTAATTTCAGCGGGGTTATTGATCAAATAGGCGGGAACACCCTGGCCGCGCGCGACCTCACATAAGCGATTGGAGTTCGAACTCGTTTGATCTCCAACTACTAACACCAAATCAGCGCGCTTAGCAACCTGTTTCAAAGCGAGTTGACGGTTCGTCGTCGCATAGCAAATAGAAGAGCTAGGGAGCGTTTTAATCTCGGGATACTTCACTTTTAAAGCCGCTACAACCTCTTTTACATCATCCAAACTCAACGTTGTTTGGGTAGTGTAAAAAAGTTGTTGATTTGGGCAAAATGAAAGTTTTTCCACATCAGTAACTGATTCGACTACTGTTGTCGCTGCCGGCGCTTCTCCTGCAGTTCCAATCACTTCCACATGACGGCGATGCCCAATCAAAACGATTTGATATCCCTTACTTGCAAACCGCTTAACAGCTGAGTGAACTTTAGTGACAAGACCGCACGTAGCATCAATTTCAATCAACTTTCTTTTTTTTGCCAGTGCGCGAATAGCTGGCGAAACTCCATGAGCTGAATAAATGAGCCGGCTACCAGGCGGCACATCTTCAACGTCATCAATAAAAATTGCGCCCTTAGCCGCAAGTTCAGCAACGACATGGCTGTTGTGCACAATCTGGTGTTTCACATAAATCGGCGGCCCCCAAAGTTCAAGAGAGCGCTTTACTGTATCAATTGCACGCACAACTCCAGCACAAAAGCCCCTGGGGCTAATGAGCAGCAACTCGATTTCTTGTTTCATAACACTCCTGATGCGTAGGAAATCTCTTGTTTTGAAATCCAAATCCGCGTCTAGCCCGTATTTCTCACAAGCTCTGCTAAAAAGCTTAAGCAAGATGTTTTTCGAGATTTCAAGGAGATCTTGCAGGGAATGGTTGTAACCATTTCCAAAAGCGACAAGGTCGGGGAGTGGTCCTCGGCCGTCGCCGATTCCGGCCCCAATCTCGACGTGCAGGTTCCCGACGGGGCGACCGTCGGCGGCCGGGTGTGCGCCACGCCCGGGTTCGGCGACCTGAAGGAGACGTTCACCCAGTACTCCGAAGCCGACACCGAGTTCACCTTCCAGGTGAGCGGCATGCCGTCGTTCATCACGCTTGCGCAGAATCACGTGACCGTTCGACCCGCGGGCGCTGGTCGCAGCGAAGTGACGCTCGACATCACGATGGAGACCAACGCCGTTGGCAAGGTGATGGGGCCGATGTTCGCCATCAAGCTCAAGCAGACCCTCAACACCTATCTCGAAGAG
>JBCCHO010000221.1:0-3729 GCA_039028715.1 Chlamydiota bacterium
GTTTTTGGTTTTTACCAGGTTTCTAGCAAATTTTTGGAAGCTGATTTGTACACATTGTCCATGAGACAAGGGTAACAAATCAGCTTCCAGAAAGAGTGAAAAGCAAAAACATTTTCATTTGCGGATAGGTTCTAGGGAAAGGTAGGGCGCTTGATTTCATAATACTGTGTTGGATTGCTAGAAAATTGAATTGTAAAGGCAATAGCATCTTGCGTAAAGGCGTCATAAGGATGAAGGTTGCGGAAAAGTTCTGCTGTGAAAGGGCCGGCAAAGGTGATGAAAATGCGATCAAATGCGGCAGAAGTGACAGTAGCTTCGGGCAACTCGACTTGCCCTGGGTGGCGATAAAGAATTTTGAATGGATAGATTGTATCTGAATAAACGTCTTCAGGTATTTCGCAAAATATTTGGTAAGGGGTATTGATATCTTGGGTGCTTTTTGGTGCGCGAAAGCCGTTAATAATTCCTTGAATATCGTTGTGCTTATTTGTTTCTATATGGATTGGCAAGTGAGCGGCATTGAGGTTAGTGTCAAAGTCTAACCTTACCCCACCTGCGGTGTTTTTTAGCCCAGCTCTAATGCGGATTCCTCCTTCCCCCATACTAATGAGACTTGCACTGTCTAGACAAGAAAAGTGACGCCCAGCGTCAATCCTAATTTTCCCGCTTTTTGCAAGGGCTTGGCTAGCTTTATCTAACATGATGTCGTTGGTCGCTTTAAAAAAGACGTCGCCTTGGTTTGCTGTGACCTTTGAGTCATTGAGAATGTTGATTTGATCTGCTGCTATTTCTACAGAGTGAACTGCTGCTGTGCGAGCTCTATCGAGCAATACCCTATTATTTGCTCGGATAGTGAGCACTTTGCCAGTGACAAAAAGATCACCAGAGGAGCTTTTTAGCGCTATATTCTGCTCGCTTTTTAAGGCAATTGGGCCGGGACAGGAAAAAGTACTTTGGCCTTGAGCATAGATATTTTTTGCAGCTATAGTCAGTTGGACTGGATTTGAAATAATTACCTCTCCTACACCCATGCTTTGAGTTTCCATAGTGCCGATAACTTTGATGTTGGGAGCATCGATAGTCGCTGTTCCATTGTTAGCAGAAGCAGAAAAAGTTCCCGTTGCAGTGAGAGTGCCTTGAGAAGCTTTGATAAAAGCAGTACTATTTTCAGCGACTAGATTCACGTGAGCGACATTTAAGGTGATATCTCGCTGCGTTTTAAGTCCTGCGGAATCATTGGTTTCGGAGTAGATTAGGAGATTTTGAGCCTGAAATTCAAGATTGCCCTTGCCTTGGTTAATAATAGGTGCAAGCACTTCCATGTCGTTGGAAACAAAGTTTAATGAGTAAGGGCTGTCATAGATTAGGGGGCTATCTGAATCAAAAGTAAGCCCATTTGGAGAATCGAGAATAAGCGGGCCTTTTTTACTTTCAGACTTGATAAAATCGGTAAGAATATAGGCAGAGCGGGTATGAGGACTTTTCGATCCCACATGTGTTGAGCTATCCGAATAGGGTCCCCGAGTTAGCGTTCCAGGATTGTTTTGAGAACTCCCCGCGCGCAAAATATGCGACATTCCGTGATTATTGCCATGAAAGTAGTCGCAAAGCAGCTTGACACTTCCGCCACTTCCGCCATTTTCCCCTCCTGTAACATTGACTTTTCCGTGCAGATGAAGGCTCTTTGCAGTGAGATCAATGGCTCCGCCATGTTCTCGGTCACTGCCATAAGCCAACAAGCTGGCATTTTCTGCTAGATAGATTGTTTTAGAAGCTTGGATACTGATCTTTTTTTTACCTATTGAGCGAGAGACGTCGAGCAAAGTTGGAGTAGATCCATTGATATTGATGTTGTCCGCTACGAGATGAATCAAAGAGGACCGGATCATACTTTGAGTCACGGCAATTTCAGATAGGTCAGTTCGATTGATGGTGGGGTAATTCCACTCTACCTTCTCTCGTCCGGTTATTTTGCTGTCGATTATTTCGAGTTCATTTTGTATCCTAGGATTAGCTGTTTCGATCGGAGGCGAAGAGGAACTTCCTGTGATCACATCACTTGTCAGCTCGCTATTTTGAATATGGCATCTAGCTGCCTTGATGTTTATGGTAGATAAACATGCTTGTGGCGCAGATGAGAAAGAGCTTTCATTGTGCTCAGCAGCGCTTGTTGCGTCTTGAATACGGCATGAGCGAAGGTACGCCCGGTCTCCGGTTAATAAAAAGCAATCACTTGTAATGTGCGTTTCCGAGAGGGTGATTTTGTCTTCACTGGTTATATCCATTGAATTGCCAATGAGTTGGGAGTGTGCAATTTGCAGTGCCGTATCGACTCCCTTGAGAATGATCGTAGGCGCTTCCAAGTAACTACTCGTGAGGTCGATATCTTTAGCTTGTAGCTGAATTTTGCGCGCTTTTAAGTAAACATTTTCGCTATGAATAAGACTATTATCCTCGCAAGTGACATCGCCTGTCGTTGTGATCTCTATTAGGGAGGGATAGACATCTAAAATATTGACGTCGTGACAAGTTTTAAGTTGGAGCATGCAATCCGTATCTTGTTGGTTCATGTGAGCAACACATCTGTAAGCTGCTTCGACTAGAGAATCGCCTGAATGGGTTTCGGCAAATTTTTTCCAGTCACAAGTTAAATAAAAGTCGCTGTTTTCTTCGGGCTGAAATAAAATCGCCTCTTTATTAGCTAGAGTGACCTTACCAGAGCCGCTTGTTTCACTTTTTTCGATATGGTTGCTAAAAATAAAAACGCCTTCTGGCGCGCGAATTGTTCCTTTGATGCAGACTTTTCCTGTAGCGCTCTCGTTGAGCAGCTTCCCTTCTTTGAAAGCGTCTAAATTATGAATTGGCAATGTTGAGAATGTAAACTGCGCTGTATCAATAACGCCGTGCTCACCGACGATTAGCCCGCTTGGATTGATCATTATGACGCGACCATTAGAAAAGAGAGTTCCATAAATTTGGGTGAGAGCCTGCGCGTTGATATTGAGAATAAGAGTAGAGCATTGATCTGGGAGCAAGAAAGAACCTTGCTTATTTTGCTCAATATACAGCGTTAATAAATTGAGATAAGTAGCGTGGTCATTGGCCGTAACTGTAAATCCCCCCGCGTGATTTTCTAACGCAATGTTGGAGTTTGAACCGGGACCTATTTCGATTAATGCTGTGTTGATATCGACACTTGCTATTGCGATTAGCAAGCTAAAAACATAGTAAAGGCGGTAAAGTTGGCTTGTCATTTGAACTAGAGGTTTTGCGAATATTTTTGGCTTAACCCCCAAGTTGTTTCTGATGACGATTTATCTAAACTTCTCTTTCCCACCTGTCTGAATCTTGAATTTTTACCTACTTTATGGGGGGTGTTGAAATCTGAGATTTTTCGTTTTGAACTCCCTTTTTCTAGAGGGCGCAACTCGAATTAAATCGCCTAACCTAAGCGGATTATGTCCATTTAATTCGAGTCGTGCCCTCTAGAAAATAGGCAATCTCCCCGAAAAATTTTAGATTTTAACGCCCCTTTATTCAAGTATGCTAGAAATTCAAGCTCTAAGCAGGTAAAAAACCATAAATTATATACCTGTGAGTGCGACCTATGGGTATTTAGAGGGATTTTCAATTTTTTTCATGCTTGAAACGGAAAAATGGGCACATACTTGGATAAAGTAGGGGCCATTTTTCCGTTTCAAGCATGGTAAAAAGAAAAATTCAAATCAA
>JBCCHO010000222.1:0-3722 GCA_039028715.1 Chlamydiota bacterium
CGGTGATTTGGCGCGGCTATTTTGATCGACTTTTTTCCTGGGTTCTTATCCGGCAGGTGGATAAAACCCAGGGAAAAATCGGTCAAAAGAGACCGTCAAATTCGGCGAGATTTTTGCAGATTGAGTCGTCTTCGGTATATAATCAATGAAACTTCAAAAATTCGACACTACAAGGGGTGAACTTGGGGAAAAATTTGATTGCGATGAGTTTGCCTGAGCTTCGTTTTACAGATCACCTTTATCAGCTCATCAAAAAAAAGCACCGCGCGTGCTATCTCAAAGCACTGGCTCTGTTGCACTCTATTGAAGTAAAGGCGATTGTTGAAATAGGGGTGTTTAAGGGGAAAAATGCGCGCATGCTCCGAGAGCTTTTCCCAGAAGCGCACCTCTACCTAGTCGACCCCTGGTCTCCCGATTTTTCTTACCTAAGCCAAGGCGGCCCAGTCGCCGCTCAACGCGAAGTGTACACCAAAGCTTTTTCAAATGTGAAAACTATGTTTAAGAATGATTTGAGAACGACAATAATTCGAAAGCCATCGAATGCTGCAGCTCCCGACATCCCCAATGATATCGATTTGATTTTTATCGACGCCAATCACGACTACTCGTGCGTCAAACAAAATATTATCACCTATCTCCCCAAACTCAGATCCCGATCTATTCTCGCTGGACATAACTATGGACATCAACGCCTCCCTGGGGTAAAACAAGCTGTCGACGAAATCTTTGGATCGAACTGTTACTTAGGCCAAGATTTTGTTTGGGCTTATCTCGCAGATCATCAAAGATCGCACCGAAGAGGACTCGAACCTCCAACCACCTGATCCGAAGTCAGGTACTCTATCCAATTGAGCTATCGGTGCTCATCATTGCAAAAAATATACCTAAAAAGGAGAATTCTTTTCTAGCCTAAGTTTGCCGCTTTTAGCCCGTATTTTTCACAAGACTCCGGGGAATCTTGGAGTATCTGGTTTTCCGAATATTCCAAAAGAGCTGAAATACTCGGAAAACAGAGGCTCCAAATTTTTCCAGAGCCTTGTGAGAAATACGGGTTAGGCAAGGGCAATCCAATTTGATGAGGTCAATAAGTGGTCGAAAAAAAGCAAGAAGGCATTGTTTTAAGCGCCTTTGATTACCGCGAATCGAGTCGTATTATTTCGCTGTTTACTCCTGACGCGGGAATTATTAACTTAATTATTAAAAGAATAGCAAAAACAAAAACTTTATGGATGAACTTAACAACACCTCTTTGCCACGGCCATTTTATCTATCGCATTAAACGGTCTTCTCTGCATCATTTAATCGACGGCCATATTCTCAATCTCCATATCGACCTGCGCAACTCTTACGCGCATTTAACTGAAGCGGGCAAAATGTTGCGTTCCCTATCTCAATCCCAGCTTCATGAAAAACCAGCGCCGCTTCTTTACCAACTTTTACTCGCTTACTTGCGCCAACTTCCCCGTACTCCTTACCCCGAAACATTGGGAGCGAGTTTTCTGCTCAAAACGCTTAAACACGATGGACTTATTGCTTTATCTTCTTCTTGCCTACGGTGTCGCATTCAACCTAGTAGTGCACTTGAGGGCGGTGAAAGTCTTTGTCTTTCTTGTGCAAGTCCCACCGCCCTTGCTTTTTCTTCTGATGATTGGGCTACTCTACATGACCTTTATAACAATCGCCAGTTCAGCCCGCTGATTCACCTTGAACTTCCCGTCCAGCTCATTCACTCTATCGACACTCTTTTTAAGCGCCTCATTGCTTAACCCGCATTTCTCACAAGCCTCTGGGAAAGCTTGGAACATCTGTGTTCTCGAATATTCCAAGTGACTCTCTTGGAAATTTTTATGAACATTCCCAGCGAGAGTCACTTGAAATCTCGAAAAAAACAGACTGTTCAACTTTCTACGCAGAGCTTGTGAGAAATACGGGTTAGCAGGATATGTCAATTTAGCGCAAAAGAGGTCATCGAGCCAAAATCATCAAATTTCACTTTGAAAGCGATTTTTGCAAGAACCTCTCTTGTTCTTCATATCCCTCTTTAAACTGGCGCAATGATGAAAGAGTATACTTGTTCGTAAGATCTTTCGTTTTTTCAAGAGATTCTATCTTATTGTCATCAATCGATACTATCTGTTCGTAAATATGTCTTGCAACCTGGTTCCTCAAATCACAGGGATTGTGAAAACCTCGACGAAAAGAATCTCCAAAATTTTCGACATAGTATCTATCAAAAAAGAATTCTTCTTTCTCACTTTTACTAGTGCATTCTAAAGATTGACTATCGGATTGCTTGGCAACCACTACTTTCTTAATTTCGACCGTATCTTCCTTCTCCTGCACAACTATTGCAAATTCTTCTGAGGCCATATTGTCGCCATCGGTGCCATTTTCCTTTGGTTGAGGACTAGAGTAAAAATAGCTCAAAAAAATAACTAGCATAATTAGATACATTAATCATAACACGCACCTCATATTCATTCGATTTAAACTGGCAAACCGGCTTGATCTTCGCAAGCGATTCAAAGCGAAAAAATCTCAGCGAATTTAGCGAGGCTTTTTCGGATCACCTTTTCTCACCTTGAATCACTTACGAGGATCAAGCCGATTTGCGATTGAAGCTACTTTTACCTGTGAGTGTGACCTATGGATATTGAACCTATCCGTAAGTGAAAAGCAAGAAGATTTTCATTTACGGATAGGTTCTTTATTTTTTGACTTGAGCCCTTATAATTTAACATTTCACCTTCATATGAAACTATAAAAATAAAGATTTTGCGCCAGGCCAGGCCAAATTTCTAACAAGACTCCGAGGAATCTTGGAGCCTCTGGTTTTCCGAAAATTTAAACCTAAGTTGTACCTGTGAGTGCGCCCTATTTTTCACGCGAGCTTGGGTTTAAAAAGCGGCACTTAAGTTAAGATACGCGAATTTGGGATTAGCCCATAGCAAGGAGTTGCTTTTCCTCAGGAGACAAACAGAGAGAGGGTTTTTTAGGTTGAAGTTGATAACTTACAAGTCCTCCAAATAGATTTGCTAAAAAGTTGATAGGGGATCGATGGCGATGGTGCTCAATTTGACATCCATTTTTTAATCGGTTGTTTACACTTTCGATAAGTCCTCTAGATCGTAAGATGAGTTTTTCCCAGGGAATCATGAGTTTATTTTTCATATTTCTTCGGATTGTTGTCACAAGCTTGATTCCTTTTTTCATAAAGTTTTTTAAAAGCCTTTGAAGAAAGATAGCCTTTATCTCCAAATAGATAGCCAAACAGTTTTTTTGTAATCTCTTCTAAAGGTTTGATATCGTGTAGATTGCCTGATGTGAGTTGGAAGGAAAGAAGCTCCCCTTTTTCATTAATGACGAGATGCAATTTAAGCCCGTAAAACCACCCCGTGGATGTTTTTCCCTTTGCGGCAATTCCTTTGAAAGTCTTGTGTGAAGAAGCACGACGGATATGGCACACAGATAACACAGTGCTGTCGATAAAAGAAACGCCAGAACACGTTTTCAATTGTGCATGAAGCAAACAAAATAGGGGAAAAATAGTCCGAGGCATTAACTCAACGAACCGGTTATAGCCCGTATTTCTCACAAGCTCTGCTAAAAAGTTGAGCAAGATGTTTTTCGAGATTTCAAGGAGATCTTGCAGGGAATGGTTGTAACCATTTCCAAAAGAGCTCCTTGGAATCTCGGAAAACAGATGCTCCAAATTTTTCCAG
>JBCCHO010000223.1:0-3718 GCA_039028715.1 Chlamydiota bacterium
CTCCCACTAGGGCTGGCAAAGACTTTGCCAAACGCTTTTTTCCTCCTCATCCATAGCGCTTTGGCTATGAATTCGTCTTTCAAAAAGGTTTTGCTTTGTCTTTGCTTACCCCTAGCGGGAGATTTTTGTCCAGTACAGAGCTTTGTAGTGTCGAATTTTTGAAGTTTCATTGATTCTAAACCGGTTGCAGTTTTTAGAATAGGGTTCATGCAACCCATTCTGAAAACTGCAAGTGATTTATAACGCACGTTGTATGGCATAATCACTCATCTAAAACTCTCTTTTTCCACCTGCCCAACAGTTGAATTTTCACCTACTTTATTCAAGTATGCTGAAAATTCAAGCCTCTGGTAGGTGAAGAAAGAGAATTTTAGATGAGTGATCAGAAGACGCGGGCTTGGGTTTTAAACTCAAGTAGTCTATCTTTTTATCGAGTCATCTGGCATATTTCTTTCCTTTTGCGTAGGGCTGTATCATGTGGAACCTCTTAGATACGGGAAAGCAATCGGCGGCAGCTAACATGGCGCTTGATAGTAAGTTGCTTGCAGAGCTAAAGGCCGATAGTTCTCCATTGATTCACTTTTATGACTGGTCAAAAGAAAGCGCGACCTATGGATATTTTCTTCGGCCTGAAAAACTCATCAATGTCACAGCAGCAAAGCGGTGGGGATTGCAGCTAGCGCGTCGTCCCACGGGAGGCGGGCTTATCTTCCACCAATTTGACTTTGCTTTTTCTGTGCTCATTCCTGCAGGTTTTCAATATTTTTCTTTAAATACTTTGGCTAATTACCAGTTTATCAATCGGGCTGTTAAAAATGCACTGAAGAATTTTTTTGAACCAGAAGCTCTTCATTCGTCTCTGTTAAGCGAAGAATCTTTGCCAAATGATCCTCAGTGCCGTTATTTCTGTATGGCAAAACCGACGCGGTATGATGTGATGATCAAAGGGCGGAAGGTAGCGGGAGCAGCTCAAAGGCGCTGCAAAGCGGGATATCTTCACCAGGGAAGTATTGCCATTAGTATGCCAGATGAAGACTTTTTTAGAGACGTATTGTTGCCAGATAGTCAAGTCTTAGAAGCGATGCAATCTCACACTTTTTCCCTACTAGGGGCTATGGCGTCGTCGAAAACAATCGCAGAAGTCAGGCGCGAGCTCAAAGATCAATTAATTGTTCATTTAACCCGCGCTGCTGCTCATACAAGCGAGCAACCCATTGACGCAACATGCGCGGCAATAGAAAAGGGATCTGCTTAATGGCAAAGAAAAAAAAAACCGCAATTCATCCGACACGCGCGACTGATTATCCCGAGTGGTATCAACAAGTCGTTAAGATCGCTGATTTAGCTGAGCATGCCCCTGTTCGGGGTTGTATGGTGATCAAACCTTGGGGATATGCTCTATGGGAAAATATTCAGCGCCTACTCGACGTCCGGTTAAAAGCGACAGGGCATCAAAATGCGTATTTTCCACTCTTTATTCCACTTAAGTTTCTAGAGCGCGAGGCTAAGCACATCGAGGGATTTGCCAAAGAATGTGCTGTTGTGACTCATCATCGACTCATCAAAAATGATAAGGGTCAACTGATTCCCGCAAGCCCACTTGAAGAGCCACTTGTTGTCCGCCCGACCTCGGAAATGATCATCGGAAAAATGTTTGCCAAATGGATTGATTCTTATCGCCAACTTCCGCTGCTCATCAACCAATGGGCCAATGTCGTGCGTTGGGAAATGAGGCCGAGGGTTTTTTTGCGTACAGCTGAGTTTCTATGGCAAGAAGGACATACTGCTCATGCGACCGAAGAAGAAGCGCGCAAAAAAGCCAAGGAAATTCTCGACTTGTATATCGATTTTGCCGAAAACATTTTGGCAATTCCCGTAATTCCAGGAGAAAAGAGTGCGAGTGAGCGGTTCCCTGGAGCGGTGGCGACCTATACATTTGAAGCGATGATGCAAGATGGAAAAGCATTGCAGGCGGGAACATCTCATTTTCTCGGTCAAAACTTTGCTCGTGCTTCTGAAATCATGTTTTCCGATCCCAGTGGAGAGCGCACCTATCCATGGATGACATCTTGGGGTGTTACGACGCGATTGATTGGCGGACTCATTATGGTTCACGGCGACGACGATGGACTCATTTTGCCGCCCCGCATTGCATCAGCGCAAATTGCGATCATTCCCTTAGTTCACCGTGCGGAAAAGAGAGAAGAGCTGCTCGCCTATTGTCGCGCACTAAAAACCAGGCTTGAAAATGTATCCTATCACGGGTATCCGCTTGCTGTTGAAATCGATGAGAGCGATGCGCGTAGTGGCGATAAAGTGTGGTCGTGGATTAAAAAAGGCGTTCCAATGCGCATTGAAGTCGGAGCCCGTGAGCTCGAGGCAAAAAAGCTTAGCATAGCCAAGCGGGTGCAGCAGCATAAAGAGGTGGCGTTGCAAACAGAAAAAGAACTACTCGACACTGTGACAAAACAGCTCGATGAACTTCAACAAGAACTCTTTTTGCGCGCCAAGAATTTTCGCGATCGATACCTAACCCCAATCGAAACAAAAGATGACTTTTATCAATTTTTTTCCGAGGAAAAATTTCCAACTGGATTTGCTTCAGCTCACTGGAATGGCGATCCAGCAGTTGAAGAGCAAATCAAACGCGACCTGAATGTGACGATCCGTTGTATTCCTTTTGACAAAGAAAAAGAGGCGGGACTGTGTCCTTTTACTCATCAACCAAGTCCCCAGCGAGTGATCTTTGCCAAATCCTATTAACTGCGAACACCTAGATACAAAACAAGCTGCTTAGAAAGAGAATCGCTTTTGCGGTGTTCGATATGACGTTGAGTCAGAGGTAAAGCGTTGTTATCTAAGCGGGAGATTCTCCCTATAAAGGTGGCAATATCGACTCCATAAACAGATCCATGAGATGGCGCTTTTTGATTTGCACTGTGCGAATTAATAACAGAATTATAAGAATTATGGATTTCCATTGATTTACCACTCCTTGCTCGTATTAGGTGGGTCAGAAACTAGTTTAGTGAGGCCTTTCTCAAAAACCGCTTTGCATCTGCTGCTTTTTTTCAGGCTTGTGAGAAATGCGGATTAAGCATCGCTATGTAAAACATTTTTACATGGCTCTCTTATTTTTTTCAAAAAATAATTTTAAATCCAAGTTGTGTTTTCTGATCGCTCATCTAAAATTCTCTTTCTTCACCTACCAGAGGCTCCTGCGCAAAATTCCATTTCGAGTGAAATTCGCGCTTTTGTCCTTGAGAACTACTTTTTTTAAATTTCCTATCCTTAGCAGGATATGTCAATTTACAAAAAGTAGTTCTCAAGTCAAAATCATCAAATTTCCCTTCGAAAGCGATTTTTGCGTAGGAGCCTGACCAGAGGCTTGAATTTCACCTACTTTATTCAAACCCAAGTTGTGTCGTATAATTCCTCAGATAAATTTTCTGTTTTTTACCTGCCAGAGGGTTGAATTTTCAGCATACTTGAATAAAGTAGGTGAAAACTCAACCCTCTGGCAAGTGGAAAAAAAAGAATTTTAGATGAGCGATTACCGGAAGGAGTATATACCCGAGCCGATTCAAAATGCAAAAAGATCGGTGATTTGGCGCGGCTATTTTGATCGACTTTTTTCCTGGGTTCTTATCCGGCAGGTGGATAAAACCCAGGGAAAAATCGGTCAAAAGGGTCCGCCAAATGCGCTGAGATTTTTTCA
>JBCCHO010000224.1:0-3696 GCA_039028715.1 Chlamydiota bacterium
CAAAATTCGCGCTTTTAAACTCGATGACCTCTTTTGTGCTAAATTGCCTATCCTTAGCAGGATATGTCAATTTGGCGCAAAATGAGCTCTGTACTGGACAAAAATCTCCCGCTAGGGGTGAGCAAAGACAAAGCAAAACCTTTTTGAAAGACGAATTCATAGCTAAAGCGCTATGGATGAGGAGGAAAAAAGCGTTTGGCAAAGTCTTTGCCAGCCCTAGTAGGAGATTTTTGTCCAGTACAGAGCAAGAAAAAACTAAATGTTTTATTAACGACAACTTAAGATTTTAGAGAAAACCTTGCTGATTATGAGTCTATCCCACTAAAAACGGTGAAATCGTTGAGTGGGGTAGGCTCATGGGGCATTGAAACCCAAGTTATGTGAAAAACTCCTGCCACAGCAGTTTTTCACACAACTTGGGTTTGAACCTATCCCGATAAATAATTTTTTTCTCGCCAGAGATTTTGGAGCGAAATAAAATGATTTTGCCGCCAAACTGGATCGAAGCTAAATTAATCTATCTTACTAAAAATCAAAGAATTAGTCTTGAAACGGTTTTTAGTGCGTTAAAACTCTGGATTTCCCAAATAGGGTTTTTGCGGGGCTTGATGAAGCCATCTCGATAAATAAAGGTTCCACATTGAGGGTAAAATTAGGTAATATGCAATTCACACAGGCTCCTTGCCCGAGTTTGCCACTTGTAGTGAGAGAATTTTATTTTGGAATGGGCGCATGAATCCTACCTTCAAAACATAAGTGATTGATAATCAACAATACTTCAAAATTCTACCACTACAAGTGGCAAACTCGGGCTCGCACTCTTTGCAAGAGCCTCCACAGTGAGTAGGTTTCGTTCCGTTATGAGCGAGGTAGATGGTCAATCATGGATCAGATAACAGGTTTGGTCGATAGCATTGTTTTTGTTAGCGAGGAGACAGGGTTCACTGTAGCGCGCCTTAAAAGTTGTTCGCGGGAACTGATTTCCATTGTCGGCACAATGCCTGGAGTGGCTCCTGGTGAGACGATTCAATGCTATGGCTTGTGGAAACACCACGCTAAGCATGGGCGGCAGTTTGAGGTTGATCGCTATGAGCTTTCTGCGCCCGCTGACCTTTACGGCATCCGCAAGTATTTAGAATCGGGGCTTGTGAAGGGAATTGGGCCGACATATGCTCAGCGGATTGTCGATCAATTTGGGTTAGATACATTGCACGTGATTGATAAAGAGCCTCATCGACTCGAAGAGGTAGAGGGGATTGGGAAAAAGCGGTTCCAATCCATTCTCGCTTGCTGGGAGGAGCAAAAGGCGATCCGCGAGGTCATGATCTTTTTGCAGAGCCACCAGGTGACTCCTGCTTTTGCCCGAAAAATCTACAAAATGTATGGCAATCAAAGCATTGAAAAGGTCAAGCAAAATCCTTACGCCCTAGCGCGCGATGTTTTTGGGATTGGGTTCAAGATCGCCGATAACATTGCACTTAATTTGGGGATTGGCCGTAGTGCTCCAAAGCGGATTCAGGCGGCAATCGAGCACTTATTGTGGGAGCTGAGCAGTGAGGGGCATGTTTGCTATGCTATCGAGCAGTTGATTCCCCAGGTAGGAGAGCAGCTCGGTATTGAAGCTGAGCTTGTTAATGATCAGATTGAGACACTTAAAAAAGAAAAGAACCTTGTTTCTCTTGAGATTCCCTTTGGCGGTCAAAAACGCACCTGTGTATGGGTTCGTCCGCTGTATTACTGTGAAGTGGGCATCGCAGAAGAATTAAAGCGGCTTTATCTGGCAAACTGCCATCTGCGCGATGTTGCTCTCGATAAAGCGGTTGATTGGGTAGAGCAAAAGCTGCGGATTCAGTTTGCCCCAGAGCAAAAACGGGCCATTGAGTTGAGCTTGTGCGAGAAGATTCACTTGATCACTGGCGGACCAGGGACGGGGAAAAGTACGATCACAAAGGCGATTTTGACGATTACGGTCCATCTATCCTCGCGGATTATCCTTGCGGCGCCAACGGGGCGGGCTGCGAAGAGGTTAGCTGAGATCACGCGAAAAAAAGCATTTACGATCCACAGCTTACTCGAATTTGATTTTATGACTGGGAAATTCAAGCGCAATCGCGAGAACCCACTAAAAGCCGATTTGCTCGTGATTGATGAGGCGAGTATGATCGACACGCAGTTGATGTACCACCTGCTGAAGGCAATTCCCGATACTACGCGCGTGATTTTCATTGGCGATGTCGATCAATTGCCGAGTGTTGGGCCAGGGAATGTGCTCAAAGACTGCCTTGCTTCAAAGGTCCTTCCCGTCACGCGGCTCAAGCATATTTTTCGCCAGGGAAAAGGGTCGCAGATTGTGGTCAATGCGCACCGCATCAATGAGGGCAAATTTCCCTTTATTCAATCCCGGTTTAAAAGCGACTTTCTCTTTTTCGAGCTCGACCAACCCGAAGCAATCGCTGAAAAAATTATCGCGCTGATTACAACAGAGCTGCCGAACCAGTTTCCCTTTCGACCAATTCAAGATATCCAAGTCCTCGCTCCGATGAAACGGGGTGTCATTGGCATTGATAACCTCAATCATTTGCTTCAGAAAAAGCTCAATTCAGAAACGCTTTATTTTAGCCGGATGGGGCGCACATTTTATTTGAGCGATAAGGTGATGCAAATTCGGAACAATTACGACAAAAAAGTGTATAATGGCGATGTAGGCTGGATTCAAACTATCGATTTAGAGCGGGAGACTTTGAGCGTCAGTTTCGATGGCTATCAAGTCGAATACGCTTTTTCTGAAAGTGATGAGCTCGTCCTCGCCTATGCAGTTTCCGTTCATAAATATCAGGGAAGCGAGTGTCCTTGTGTCATTTTCCCCGTTCACACCTGTCATTTTAAGCTCCTTTTTCGCAACTTACTCTACACGGGCATTACGCGGGGAAAAAAACTGGTCATTTTGTTGGGAACAAAGCGAGCGTTAGCGATGGCAATCAATCGTGACGACGTCAAACAGCGGTTCACCGGGCTTGCGTTTCATTTGCAGCAAACCTTTGCCGCTCTCACAGCGCCCGAGTTATGTGAAAATCGCGAGCGTGGTTAGTCGGGGCGTTGAAATCTGAAATTTTCCGTTTGGAATCCCGATATTTTTCGACACTACAAGGGGTGAACTTGATTAATTTGAGTTGACTTTAGCATATCCTCTTTGCTAACTAAGGGTAATCCTCTATATAAAGAGTTTAGCGAGGCTCCTGCGCAAAATTCCATTTCGAGTGAAATTCGCGGTTTTGTCCTTGAAAGCTGCTTTTTGTAAATTGCCTATCATTAGCAGGGTATGTCAATTTACCAAAAGCAGCTCTCAAGTCAAAGTCATCAAATTTCCCTGTGAAGGCGATTTTTGCGCAGGAGCCTCTAGTGGGCGTTATTTTTCTCGATTACTATCCGCGGGCTGATGGGATTGAGGAAAAAGCGCCCAAAACAGACCGTCAAATTCGGCGCGATATTTGCACTTTGAGTCGTCTTCGGTATATACCCAAGCCGACTCAAAATGAAAAAATCTCGCTGAATTTGGCGGACCCTTTTGACCGATTTTTCCCTGGGTTTTATCCACCTGCCGGATAAGAACCCAGGAAAAAAGTCGATCAAAATAGCCGCGCCAAATCACCGACCTTTTTGCATTTTGAATCGGCTCGGGTATATACCCAAGCCGAC
>JBCCHO010000225.1:0-3678 GCA_039028715.1 Chlamydiota bacterium
CTGTGAGTGCGACCTATGGGGTATTTAGAGGAATTTTCAATTTTTTTCATGCTTGAAACGGAAAAAGAAAAATTCAAATAAATATCCATAGGTCGCACTCACAGGTATTAAGTTTAATATGAGCGACGAAGAAAAAATGCGATCTAGAGGCTTTAAATCAGTTTTCTTGGGTGCGTTTGAACCGGAAGGAGTATAAAACATCAAATGAGTTCGCAAACCAATAGTGCTCTTTCATATAATCAACAGACAGCATTTTTGGGGTAAACGAAAAGTCATCTACCAGATCGTAACCAACACATAGTGTATCGTCAATCAGACTACCATCTTCCAAATGCATCCGATATTCTATATTTACATAAGGGCAACTGCAAAAAAGATTATTTAATAGTGTCTCTTGTTTAATATCCAAGATTTCTAACTCGTCGTCACAAAAAGCAAGTCCCTCCACCCAAATTAAAAAAGCGCGATCAGACTTTCGCTGTTTTACTTCGATATAAAATGGCTTATCAGGCTTAGAGCTCTTGCAATCATGCAAATTCTCAGATATCTTTTGAGCTACCAGTAAATAAGGCAATTCTAGCAGCTTTGTTTTTTGAATAAAATTTCGCCATAGTTGT
Source organism: Chlamydiota bacterium (assembly GCA_039028715.1). Classification (GTDB taxonomy): domain Bacteria; phylum Chlamydiota; class Chlamydiia; order Chlamydiales; family Simkaniaceae; genus JBCCHO01. The sequence goes on from JBCCHO010000225.1 coordinate 618, forward strand.
TTTTGATTTTGAGTAAGCTCATTTAAATAGTGGGGATAGAGCAACTGAAACTCGAGCACCTCTCCATCTTCTGTATTGAGCCCTACCCAAAGCTGGTAAAGATATTTCCCTTTTGGCCCTTTTGCTTGCATCCCGCGAAAAGGAAAAATCCCCCATTTTCCCCTAGTAATTTTGATCTCAGTAAGCCCCTTGGCTGTCAGCCGGTGGACAATATCTTGATCATCTGAAAAGCGATCAAAATTCACTTGAGTGATCTCATTCGAGCCCTTTGCCCAAATAATACATCCTTTAAGCTCAGCTGTATCAGAGAAATATTCTTTTAAATTGGCCGGATATCCCCAATAATATCCCTTGCTGAAAGTAGCGTCATCTTCTCTAACTCCTAGTATAAATCCTGAAGGCAAAAAGGGATGCACAAGAGGCGGATGACTCATCAAGGGCAATAGCTGAAAAATACGAATATCTTCTGGTTGTAAGTGATCCTCTTGATCATTTTGCTCAGCGTAACAAACATTCAATACAAGAATAGAAAGACACACTATCCAGACTGCTATTTTTCTCATCCCTCTCTCGACCTAAAAATTTTTTAAAGTTGTCCTCATTCGACTGTCCCAATCCCTGCTGCACTTGGCAACACCTGTTGTCAAATGAAAAACGGCCCGCTTGCTCTTAAGCCCTCTGCACTCCTTAGCCCGTATTAGGGCCTGCAGGGAATGGTTATAACCATTTCCGAGAGAGCTCCTTGGGATACTTCGGGAAACAGACGCGGGCTTGGGTTACTACCTGTGAGTGCGACCTATGGATATTTATTTGAATTTTTTACCCATAGGTCGCACTCACAGGTACTACTTCTCCCACAGGGGATACGTAGATACGTTTGGTTCGCAAGTTACAGCATCCCATCGAAAAAACCACATGCTTGTGACATCTGAGTCCTGAATTTAACGCCGTTAAGATGAGTGTTGTTATGAGGAAAATTAACGCTATTTGAGTAAGTGGAATAGTCGGAGTTATTTTCCGAATGAAAATAGCGTTAATTTTCCCATAAAAATCGCTCAGTTTAAAGATGTTAAATTCAGAACTCAGGTTGTGAACGAACTCTCAAATAATTATACACGGGGTACACTTTCATCTCAATCTCCTGAATGGGTTAAGGATTCCCGAGTGTCCTCTCTAAATAAAGAAAAATTACCCATCGAAAAAGAAGGGGAAATGATGCTTTTGAAGTCTCATGTTACCCGGTCTTTATTTTTCCTGCCAGCCCGTATTTTTAACTCAAGCCCGCGTCTGATGATGATTCACCTAAAATTCTCTTTTTTACCTGTTGAGCCCGTATTTCTCACAAGGCTCTGGAAAAATTTGGAGCCTCTCCAAGGAGCTATTTTGGAAATGGTTACAACTAGAAATCTTGAAAAACATCTTGCTTAAGCTTTTTAGCAGAGCTTGCGCACAAATACGGGTTAGAGCTTGAGTTTTTATACCGCAGTCAATGAAATAGGGAAATCAACCCCAGAGCATCGAGCATAATCAATACAATAGCTCCTGGCGCTATTATCTTAATCCCCAACCGAAAATAGGACGCAATAAAAGGATAGTTTTTAAAAACTCCTTCCGCTCCCTGCTTAAGATGCTTTAAGCTGGCTTGCATTCCCCAGCGCCAACCAACGAGCAGTACCGCTCCAAGGCCTCCTAGAGGAATAAAGACATGAATACAAAGGGAAAACAAAAGATCAAAAAAGGTATTTCCAAATAAGGTCACTCTATGCAGCGGCCCAAAAGAAAGCGCAGCGATAGTAGCCAAGAGAAAAACAGCTCCCGTTGTCACCAGTACCGCCTTCTTCCGCCTCCACCCTCTGACATCGATAAAATAAGCGATCAAAGGCTCCATCGCTGAAATTTGAGACGTTAAAGCCGCTAAGACCAAGAGCAAGAAAAAAAGGATCGCAAGTAGATAACCACCGGCCATTTGAGCAAAAATAAGCGGCAATGTTTGAAACATCAACCCTTCCCCGGAAGTCGGGGGCAATCCAAAAGAGAACACAATCGCGAAAATAGCAATGCCGGCCAATAAAGCAATAAAAATCCCAAAAACAGCTACCGGGATACAAGTTCCAGGAAGATTGGTTCGCTTGGAGAGGTAACTACCATAGGTCACCATTGTTCCCTGGCCAAGACTTAAAGCAAAAAATGCCTGGCCGAGGGCAAGTAAAATAGCTTTTGGAGTAAGCCGAGAGAAGTCTGGCTGAAACATAAACCGAATGCTCTCGCCTCCCCCAGGCATAAAAACTCCTTTAACTGCGAGAAAAATCAGCAATAGTAGTAGCACGGGCATCATAATTTGGCTTCCCTTTTCAATTCCTTGCCGAACACCAGTGGCTAAAATCAGCAAAGAACAGCCTAAAAAAGCCAATAGCGACCCCAAAGGCCAAAAAATCGAGCGACTAAAATCAGCAAAATGATCGGCTGCGGCTGTTGCAGAGGTCAACCCACTTAATTGCCCTAAAACGGATTGAATAAGGTAACCCAACGTCCAACCAGCAATAACCGAATAAAAACAGCTCACGAGAAAGCCTGTCCCAATCGTCATCATCCCAACGCCTTTCCAGCTGCAGTGCTTTCCCAGCTGGTAAAAAGAATCCGCTGGATTGCGCTGAATAGATCTTCCGATCAGAATTTCAGACATTAACACGGGAAACCCCACGAGCAGCAAACAAATGAGATAAAGCAAGACATAAGCAGCTCCGCCATTTTTTCCTACTTCGTAGGGAAAAAGCCAGATACTCCCTAAGCCGACAGCCGACCCAACAGCCGCCCAAATAAATCCCAACCGGGACTTCCATTGCTCTCTTTTTGGTTTCGCACTCATAAAGCAGACAGTTTAGTTTAAAGAGTGTTTTCAGACAACTTGGGTTTGAAATGAGCAGCACCTCCCGCTAAAAGAATAGAAAATTTAGAAAGTGAAAAATTTTCACATATCAAAATTTTTTGGGGAGCACAGAACCATAGACCATCGTCTCCACTCTTTGCATAGATAAAATTTTACACCCTCTTAAACCAAAGC
>JBCCHO010000226.1:0-3654 GCA_039028715.1 Chlamydiota bacterium
CGCTTTCTCAATAGAACTAGAAAGAAAGGATGGCTAGCGCCTTCCCTTCAATCAAGAGCAGACAACATTGTGTCTTGGACAAACAAACTCAAAGATTGCGCCCCCGTATCAGATATTGCAGTAGAGACAGTCCGCTTCGATTCTCTGATAAGTTTGCGGAAATTTTATTGAATTTGATAAAAGAAAATTAGTCTGCATGAGGCTATTTCACTCAACGATTTTTCAGTCTGCTTAAGCCTCTTTGCATAGCTTGTGAGAAATCCGGGCTAATTGGTAACTGGGAGGTGATTGTGTATCGGGTATTTTTTTTAATAGGGGTAATTGGCGTATGCTGCGGCTTTTTTTTACCCGGATGTGAAAAAAGCACGCGCGAGCAGCAAGGTGATGAAGATAAAAAGATAGAGGAATCTTTTACTCCATGTCCTACATGTGAGAGAAAAGTCAATGGTCTAAGCGGGGAATAAAAGGGGCAATCAACCCTTTACGCGAGTTGAGCATACCGGCATTGTAGCGCAAAATGGCTAGTGGAAGGCCTTGTTTTGCTGTTTCTAAAGAAGGCATGTGGTGGGGAATAGGCAAAAAGCTCTCGCTAAAGACCTGCGATAGATCTTTTGCATTTGGCCCTAGGAACTCAACATTCATATTGAGTTCTTGAGTGCGCGGCGAAGATTTGAAAGCGCTTAAAAATAGCTTGAGGTTGCCGATTGCAAGCTCGCTTGTCGGAATCCAAATCCAAAGCTCATCGTTGTGGTCGTATTGGGGCGTTTTCCCTTGAAATAACTCGTCGGCACTTGCGATTGTTGAGACCATGTGCATGTGAAGAACAATGTCGCTGTTATTTTCGTAGAGGGTCGTTGCTTGGCGGTGCCAGATTTCACGTAACTGGACAGCTAGGCGAGAGAAATTGGCATAGTTGCACGCAAAGAGTTTTGTTTGACTCACGCGCGCACATCCATTGATTGTTTTGGCATCGCTAAAGACATTGGACGACTTTCCTTGCGAGCAAAGAGTGAGATTTTCTTCAACGGAGCGCTCTTTGTGGCGGTAGACTTTGCTGTAAAGAGAGTAAAAGTCTTGGTTGGTAAGTAAGCGGTTAGCGGCTTTACTAGTGAATGCATCGTCTTCTGGAATATCATCAAAATGGATAATTTCAACTTCGTGCCCTAGAATAAGCGACTTTAGGCGGTTGAGAAGTTTGGCCATGCAGACCACGTCAAACCGAGAAACTTTTGTCAAAAGATCGGTGTCGTCTAAAATGGCGTATACGAAGTGCAAATACTCGCCAAACTCTCGTTTTGGGTCAATCCAGTAGGCATGCTTTGCTTGAAGCACCTTTTTTCGCTGAAGAAGGCGTTGATGAATGCGTATGGTTTGGGCCGTAGCGTGGTTTTTTTCAATCGCCCGCAGCTGGTCAGTGATGCTTTGTTCTGACATCCCGCCAAGGCTATATTGATCGTTGACGCTAAAAGCTAATTTAGCAACCAAAGCGCTAGCGGCTTGGGCATCGGCAATCAAAGCTGTTGGTGGTGCTCCCGTTAAGAGCGAGCTTTTATGGTGATCAATGACGCTGATAATCTCTAAATAAGACGGAATCTTCATTTCTTCGCGGTTGCAAAAGTCGCGCAGTGTGACGGTTCCCAAAATAGAGGGTTGCAAATCGGCGGCGTGGATCACTCCTAGCGGGATGCGGTTTCCAGAATCGTCTGTGCTTGTGACCGTTAAATGAGAGTAGGAGCCGATTTTAGAGCGAACTTCCTGGATATCGGTGCGGTAGCTTAAAGATTGGGGCTTAAAGCCAAAAACGTCTGTTTTGATTTTAAATGCGACTTCGAGTCGATCGACGTAACGACGGATGTTGGCGAATGCCTCTGACAAAGTTTTGACGAGAATTTCGAGCTGATTGAAAATGAGCGGGCGGTCTTTTGTCAGGGCTCCTGATGTGTCAAAGAGCTCGGAGTCGGCAAGGGATTTTAGCCATGAAAAAATTTGCGAAAAATTAGCAGCAGTGAGGCGATCCATGACTGAAGTGAACTCTTCGAATGTCGCTGCTATCCCTTTTTCCACTTGAAGGACTTTGATCAGATAATCGTGCATAAAGCGGAGCTGTTTTGGTGGCAGCTCTTTTGCCGGTTGGCAAGCTTGAAGTTCTGTTTGGAGAATAGCGCGGATTGTTTTTGAAATCTGAGTGACTGCTAGATCCTTGCGGGCAAAGCAGGAAATCAGTTGAATGTGACAGTTCGATTCGAGCCACATCAGGCAGTTATTGAGCGACATGACGATTTGGCGTACGCCTTCGACGTCGATGGTGCGCCAGTCGCCGAGATAATAGCCATTGTCATCGACGAGAACAACAGCAGAGCGTTGCCGTTCGTGATCAAAGCTAAGTGCTGGTTCTTGAGGCTTTTTTTTGGCCATCCCCAGCTGGGTCATTAGGTCGAGGCTGGTTAATGTAAGCGAAAGCCTTTTTTTTGCGAGTGTTTCAAACACTGCCTCGCCAAAAACATCTTTAAATAACAGTTCGATTTCAACTTGGTTATTTGGCGGTCCTCCGGGGACATTCCAAACGTGAAGGCCATCGCCTACTTGGGCGGCAAAAGCGTCGAGCCAACCCCAAAATGAAGCGACAATTGTGTCTAAATCTGGTGAACTATGTGCGGTAACAAAATGAGTGCCAAAGTAACGCCGACCCATGCCAATCGGAAAGTAGACCTGATAAGCATCTCTTGGGACCTGTTTGCCGGCAATTTTTGCTCTGATACGGTAGAGATCCTGTTCGCTAAGACCCGAGAACTGGTTGAGCCAGAGCTCAAACGAGGTCAGGGTGTAATTTTGCAACAGATCTTCACGTTGAACGCGGGCGATATAATCGACGACAGCTTTGAGCAAAAAAGCATTCGGGTGGCGGTTGATGAGGTCGAGCAAAGAGCGATTGATTCGGTCGCTTTTTTCTTGTGGGTGCGCATCGAGGAATGCGCGGTTTTTAAACCCAGCAAAAAGAGAGTCGAGCGCGTGGAATTGGAGAAGTTCGAATTGAAAATCACCGAGCAAAGGCTCTTTTTGGTTTTTGTTTGTCATCGCAGCGTACATTAAAATTCGGATTGAGCAGGACTCGAACCTGCGACCGCCCGCTTAGAAGGCGGGTGCTCTATCCAGCTGAGCTATCAATCCCTAAAGCGAATCACTTAACAACTGTAAGTGCCAAAAGAAATGAATTTTACTTGCTGGAAAAATGATTTTCAAGAGAGGTTCTTGCAAAAATCGCTTTAAAACCCAAGTTGTGTGGTATAATTGCTCATTTAAAATTCTTTTTTTCCACCTACCCAAGAGTTGAATTTTCAGCATACTTGAATAAAGTAGATGAAAATTCAACTCTTGGGTAGGTAAAAAAAAAAGAAAATTTACCTGAGCGACTATATTCCTTCCAGTTCAAAGCTTGTGCTTACGAATTTCATTGCTTTAGGAATGAGAAGATGTCAAAAGGAAAGTGGGATCTAACCCGTATTTCTCACAAGGCTCTGGAAAAATTTGGAGCCTCTGTTTTCCGAGTATTCCAAGGAGCTCTTTTGGAAATGGTTACAACCATTCCCTGCAAGATCTCAATTAAAAATCTCGAAAAACATCTAGCCCGTATTTCTCACAAGCTCTGCTAAAAAG
>JBCCHO010000227.1:0-3649 GCA_039028715.1 Chlamydiota bacterium
AAAGCAATCAGCTATGCTGGTTCGCATGAAACTAGCATCGCAAAATATAGATAACCTGGGCCTTGTCGTGGGTATGTGTGAAGAGATCGGTATTAAGCAGATCATTGACCATGCTTGTGGAGAGCAAGCAAAGAACAAGCATCTTACCTTTGGACAAGCTGTTGTTTGCATGATTCTCAATGGATTGGGCTTCGTTGGCCGTACCTTATATCTCTACTCTGAGTATTTTGAACAAAAGCCAATCAACCATCTTTTAGACTCACCGATCCAGTCGAAACATATTAGTGACAATGTCTTAGGGCGCACCTTAGACAAATTGTTTTCTCTCGGCGTAACTGAACTATTTACCCGTATCGCACTGCAAGCGATGAGCAAGCTAGGTGTTAAAGTAAAAAATTTGCATTTAGATTCTACGAGTTTCCATGTAGATGGAGAATACAACAGCTTGCTTGAACAAGGAGAATCTTGGATCAAATTGACAAAAGGGTATAGCCGAGATCATAGACCGGAACTAAACCAAGCCATTCTTCAAATGATCACCTCCAGTCAGGGTAACCTCCCTTTATTCATGCAAGCATCTAGTGGAAACAGCGCTGATAAAGCAACGTAATTTTTTACCAACCGCCTTGGTACGGATCCGTATGCCAGGTGGTGTGAGGGGACGGGTCTCTCAAGACCCTCCTACTCGATATTAGCTTGTTTTTTGGAGAAAAAATTCGCTTTTGCATAACGTAAACATGAGCAATAATTTTTTCTTAAAACCCAAGCCCGCGTCTGATGATAGTTCAGATAAATTTTCTGTTTTTTTACCTGCCAGAGGGTTGAATTTTCAGCATACTTGAATAAAGTAGGTGAAAATTCAACCCTCTGACAGGTGGAAAAAGAGAATTTTAGGTGAGTTGTCATAAGGCCCAACTTGGGTTAAGTGCGGCGCCGTTTTTTCATAGTGTTTTTTCTTTTAGCCTGCGTCGTTTTTTTTCTTTTGATACTTTTTTTCATCGGCGCTTTTTTTCGAGTTGGCGTCTTTTTTTGCTTTCGCGTCGTTCTATTGATTTGCATCGATTCTTTGCGATAAACCTTAGCTACTTTAGCAAATTGAATCGATAGTGTCCTGACACGTTGAGAAGCTGCTTTATTTCCTTTTTCCGCTTTCGCTAAGTTTAAAGCCAACTGGGAAAGTAACATTTCCATTTTTTTTAGCGTACTTTTTAGGGCCATTGCCTATTTCCTCCAAAAAAAGTGCTTTCCCTTTCCCATAAAAAATTAACCGGATATTACGCAATGGTTTTTCATAATACCTCTGAGTGCGCGCAATTTGGCTTGTGGTCGGAGTTCTCACAAGCTCTGCAAAAAGGCGTTACATTCGAACTTGGGTTAGGGGATTGAGGTGAAAGTGTGCTTCGTGTATTATCATTCGCAACTCGCTTACAAGCATGTGGTTTTTTCGATGGCAAGCCGCCGGCTTCTTGCAAGCGGCAGGTCATTGTCCTACATCAGTCGTGCTATGAACCTATCTCAATAATTTTTTATCGACATAGATTCATCTAGCTTTCAAGAAACTTCATAAAGATCAAAAGCCGATGAAAAAAGAGCAAGTAGCCGAGGTGGCTATTACGAGTTACTCGGAGCGCGGTCATGGAGTCGGGTCGGCCGAACCTGGGAATAAGAAAGTCCATGTGATTGGGGGAGTTGTAGGAGATCGCCTTGAAGTCGCGTTAGGGAAAAAGAGAAGGCGGAGCTATCATGCGACGCTGAAGCAGATTCTCACCCCATCGGCTTGTCGAGTAAAGCCGCGTTGTGTTCACGTCGGAACATGTGGTGGGTGTAGTTGGCAACAAATAGCTTATGAAGCCCAAGTAGCGCAAAAAGAGCGCATAATTCGAGAGCTGTTTGATCCTTTTTTGTCGACTGCGACTCTCTATCCAATGATTCCCTGCGCATCTCCTTGGGAGTACCGCAATAAAATGGAATTTTCGTTTTCCCAAGACAAAAGTAAACAATGCTTTCTCGGCCTTAACAGCAGTCATGCTCCTGGAAAGATCATTGACCTTACTGAATGCCACATCACATCGCCTTGGTTCACGCGTGTTCTTTGCGTTGTGAAAGATTGGTGGGCAAAAAGCAAGCTCGATGCTTATCACTTTCGCCACAACACGGGTTCACTGCGGACTTTAACTGTGCGAGAAGCAAAGCGGACAACAGAAAAGATGATCATGCTTACGGTTTCAGGAAGTCATGATCACTTTTTAACGCGTCAACAGCTCAAATCTTTTACTCAGGCAGTGTTGGCAGCGCTCCCAAACGAAAACCCAAGTCTTTTTTTGCGAATACATCGAGTCAAAAAAGGAACTCCATCGGCTTTTTATGAAATGCATTTATGGGGGCCCGATAGCTTGCGTGAGGAGCTTACTGTGCATGGCCGGACGTTTCACTTCCACATAAGTCCCTCCTCTTTTTTTCAGCCAAATCCCATTCAAGCGGAAAAGCTCTTTAGTCGCGCCTTTGAAATCGCCGGAGTAGGCGAAAAAGCGCGCGTATACGATCTTTATTGTGGCGCTGCTGTTGGTGGAATTTTGTTTTCTCCTCATGTGAAAAAAGTGATTGGGGTTGAATCGAATCCATATGCGGTTTGCGATGCTCAGAGGAATATTGAGGCAAATCAAGTCTCGAATCTTAGTGTGATTCGCGGCGATGTTGGTGAAGTGCTTGCTGAGCTACAAGTCCGACCCGATCTTGCGCTGATCGATCCGCCACGTGCTGGGATTGACAGCACTGCACTAAAGCATCTGCTGCGCTTAGCGCCACTTAAAATTCTTTATTTATCGTGTCATCCATTGACTCAACGAGAAAATATCGATCAACTCACCGAAGCGGGCTATCGGCTTTGCGCTCTGCAGCCGGTGGATCAGTTTCCTCATACGTTTCACATTGAAAATATTGCTTACTTAGAGCGCAGCCCAAGTGATCTGAAAACAGGGCTTTAAATTTCAAGCCCGAAACAGGTGGAAAAGATAATTTTAGATGAGCAATTATACCACACAACTTGGGTTTGTAGAATGTAAAAATGGGTAGGAGCACAATACGGCGAAAAATGCGCCACTCTGATCTTAATATGTTCATTATCATAGGGATAGGAATATAAAAACAACCAGTTTTCTCTTTTGAAAACCGCGCTTCTTGCATGAATCAAAAATCTTTAAGTATTTGAATATCAATGGAAACAGTTTTTTTCCGAAAAGGACGCAATATACATCCAAGATGTAATGATGCAACGGGCAGTTTTAGCAAGGGTCAAAAAACTCAATCGGCAGGGTGGACTTACGCAAGGCGTGTTGGTACAACACATATTGCGCCATGTTTCTCTACGGGGTAGAGGAAACCTGACGGAAAGTCGCCTTTTTAAACGCTAAAAATATTCACGCGCCAGCAAAAAGGAAGGTGAAATCGCATAAGCAAACGTAGTTTGCTGCATTGCGTCTAATGTCTTTCTGTGAGAAAAGACATCAGATGAGACCGTTCATCAAACTGTGTCAGGTTGTAAATTACAGCTCGAGCTTTAACCTTCCTTCGAAGTAAATATCAAGCTGTGAGATAATTGTAGCCCAGTTATGCATAGGCTGATTCCACTTTACCTTAATACATTCGCAAG
>JBCCHO010000228.1:0-3620 GCA_039028715.1 Chlamydiota bacterium
CTTGGGTATATACCCAAGCCGATTCAAAGTGAGAAAAATGGACTGGAGACAAAGCTCAAGGCATGTGCCTTGAGCTTTTACATGTTAGGGTTTATTTATAAAGAATAGGGGTTCTTTTAAAAAGACATGTCGGGGACAAGTCCTGACGGCTTGTTCCCCGCTTGCCCTCTTGGGCTTCAAGATTTCGCGCCAAATCGGATTCTCTATCGAGGGTCCGTGCTAGGGTGCAATTATGGATGAAAGCTTCAAAAAAAATTTTTTTCTTGTTGATTTTTTGCAAAGATTAAATTAAAATTTTTTTCTTCCTATTTAGCTAAAACCTTAAATCAAGGAGGAAGGAATGGCTATTAATTTATACAGAACAACTGATCCAAAAAATTACCTTTATATGGGAGATACGCCGATTAACAAACCGCAAAGCCCAAGGAAATGGTCAAATGAGATCTTAAGAGGGATGGGAGTCCTTTATATAGGTGAGTTTATGGGGCGCAGATTTGATCTGCTAAAGATGCCTCAAGGGCTATGTATTCCAGAGGTTATTTGTATTAGCTTGATTGGCAGCCGTTGTGTAGATACGATCGCAAACGCCCTAATTCCTAATGATGATGAAGAAAACTTAGATAATGTACCAGGTTGGAAACAAGCTGTGGTTGTAGCATTTCGGATATTTGCTGGACTCTTTATTTTATATTCTGTAACAAAGGCGCGAGGTCATCAACTTACACTTAAGGAATCGAAAACATTTATTATTTACATAAGTAAGATGACGTTCTTCAATATTGGGATTCAAAAAACACTTGAATTTATGAAAGGGTTTTATAACGGGTTTCAAGGCTCAGTAAAGAATGGAATGTATCCACAGGATCGTAGTAATACGCAGAAGAATAATCAGTAATAAATATTTAGAGGCTCTTGCAAAATTCCATTTCGAGCAAAAATCGATGATTGTGACCCGAAAGCGATTTTTGCAACAGTCTCTTTAGTTAGCTATTACCTGTGAGTGCGACCTATGGGTATTTAGAGAGATTTTCAATTTTTTTCATGCTTGAAACGGAAAAATGGGCACATACTTGGATAGAGTAGGGGTCATTTTTCCGTTTCAAGCATGGGGAAAAGAAAAATTCAAATCAATATCCATAGGTCGCGCTCACAGGTATTAACTCGGATTTCAGACAATTTGTAGAAAGAGATTTTGTGAAATCTGGTCTTTTGGGCTACTTTTAACCCAAGCTCAACCCCAAGTTGTGTAAAAAACCTTATTGCTCCTTTTTACGTTATGCAAGGGCCTCATAAGAAAGAATAAAATTAAACGCCTTGATTTCAAAACCTTTTGAGGTTACAGCATGAAGATTCCTAGGAAAAATTCGGCGTTCCAAAATGATCTGTGACAGAAGCTCTTCATACAACTTGGGTTTGAACTTGGTTGAGCCCAAGGGAATTTGAGTTAAGAGGGGTTTTTTTTTGACGGTGCAGTTGATAAAGCGTCAATTCCCGGAAGATGGCCGTACTCAAGATAGGCAAGCGAAGCGCCGCCACCTGTTGATAAGTGAGTAAAATTGGCATCTAGTTGGAGTCTTTTGATGGCGGCTAAAGAATCGCCGCCGCCAGCGATAACTGTGGTATCAGCTTGACTTAAAATAGTTGCAATGGCAACGGTCCCTGCAGCAAATGAAGAAATTTCAAAAACACCCATTGGGCCATTCCAAAAAATGGTTGCTGAGCTGAGTAACGGTTGTTTCCACTGAGAAACCGTTTTTGGGCCAATATCCATTCCTTGCCAGCCAGCTGGAATTCCCTCTTTCACCTCGACTGTTTGCGTTTTCCACTGCGTTTGGGTTTTTTTGCCGATAACAACGTCCTTGGGCAAATAGAGTAAGACTTTCTCGCGTCGACAAATAGCAATAAGTTTTTCTGCTTGAGGAAGAAGAGTTTCATCGCAAATAGAGTCTCCAATGGCAATTCCTTGAGCTTTAAGAAATGTAAAAGCCATGCCGCCGCCGATAAATAAGGCATGAATTTTTGGAAGCAATGTCTTGAGAAGTCCGATCTTTGTGCTTAGCTTAGCCCCGCCGAGAACAAGTGAAAATGGGGATTTAGGGCGGGTAACGAGGTGAGAAAGCATGTTGATTTCTTTTTCCATAAGCAGTCCCATTGCGCTTGCTTTTTTAAAAAACTGAGTAATTGAGACAATTGAACTATGGTTGCGGTGGGCGGTGCCGAAAGCGTCGTTGACATAGGCCTCTCCAAGCGCGGCAAGATCGGCAGCAAAACGGTTATCTCGGCTTGGTGATTCCTCTTCTGGATGAAAGCGCAAATTTTCTAAGACAAGGGCTTTTCCAGGGAGAAGTTGATTGACTTGGTCGAGTGTTTTTTGCCCGATGCAGTCAGTGGCAAAGCCAACGGCGCTGTTGATTAATTCGCTGAGTCTTGTGGCACAAGGTGCAAGAGAGAGAGAGGGATCGCGCTGACCTTTTGGTCGTCCAAGGTGGCTCATAATAATAAGCTTTCCGTGGCGGTTTAAAATAGAGTGAATTGAAGGAAGAGCCGCTTGAATCCGCGTATCATCGGAGATCACTCCTCTAGATTCCAAGGGAACATTAAAGTCGACGCGGAGCAGCACCTTTTTATGGTGTACATCGAGCTGGTTTAAAGTTAATTTGGTCATCATTTTCCCTGGGTTTTATCCACTTGCCGGATAGATAATCAATTCGCTTAATCAGAAAAAAATCCTGCGTAGAAATGCGAAAAAACGTAGTTTTGAAGTTGCCCGTAGCAGTCGATGGCTTCAAGGGTTCAGTGGAAAATCGGTTCGAAGAAGAGGGGGACAGTTATTGCGCAGACCTCCGATGGATAATCCAATTTGGCGCGAAAGATTGAGGCTCAAGGAGGCAAGCGGGGACAAGCTGCAAAGATTTGTCCCTGACATGTCTTTTTATAAGAAACTCTATCATGTAAAAGCTCATTTTTCTCACTTTGAACCGGAAGGAGTATAGGTTTTAAAACCGAAGTTGTGTGGCATAATTACTCATCTACTTTATTCAAGTATGCTGAAAATTCAACTCTCGGGCAGGTAAAAAACAAAACATTTATCTGAGCAACTCTACCACACAACTTGGGTTTACAGTGCTTTCTATTATTACTTAACCTAAGGATTCAATTTCCCGCAACTTGAGCTCTGTACACGGTAAAAATTTTTTGCTCAGGCTGGACTTTGTCATATGACCACTTGACTAAAAAATCTTCTGGTAAATCTGAAAAATCAGGTGTTAGCTCTTGATAGGAAACACCTAACGATTCAAAGTGAGAAAAATGGATTGGAGAAAAAGCTCAAGGCGTACGCCTTGAGCTTCTGGAAAAAATCTGGCGTTCCAAAAATGATTTGCGGCAGAAGTTTTTCATACAACTCGGGTTTAAAACCCAAGTTGTGTGGCATAATTGCTCATTTAAAATTCTCTTTTCCCGCCTGCCCAAAGCTTAAATTTTCATCTACTTTATTCAAGTATGCTGAAAATTTAAGCTTTGGGCAGGTAAAAAAACAGAACATTTATCTGAGCAACTCTACCATACAACTCGGGTTTAAAACCCAAGTTGTGTGGCATAATTGCTCATCTAAAATTCTC
>JBCCHO010000229.1:0-3586 GCA_039028715.1 Chlamydiota bacterium
GAATAAACAACAAAATCAAAACGCTAAAAAGGCAAGCATATGGGTATAGGGATATGCACTATTTTAAGCTTCGACTTTACCACCTTCACGCTCAAAAGTACGCATTAGCCGGATGAACCCAAAAAAATCGTTGAGCGGGATAGTCTCTTGCGGCGTAAAGCGCACTCTTTTAAAATAAGGAAACTTCTCTCAAAACCAGTCATTTTATCGCTTTAACCTCAACTGAAAATGAACGCAAACCATCGGAAAGATCACTCTCAAACTAAACACGCCCACTTCGAAGGAAAGGACGTGATCGCTCATCTTAAAAAAGCACGCCAAAAAGGGGCGGCGGCGATGGACGAAATTCATGGAACTGAAGCGAGCGGCTCGCTATCTGCCGCGGCAGATAGCGCAAAAGAAACTGCGATTGTTTTGATCGCTCTTACCATGGCTCTAATCCCTTTTTCCATCGCGCCTAAAACCGCTATCTTGACGCTCGCTTTGTTCTCAGTAAGTTACCTACTGTGGAAGGTCGGACGCAGCGCTTTGTTAGGCTGGCATCGGCTCGAACGCTTGCACCGCTTGATTGAGCAAGAACAATGGGAAGTCAAGCATCACCGCGAACAAGAACGCGAAGAATTGCGGGCAATGTATGAGCAAAAGGGGTTTCACGGCAAACTCCTCGATGAAGTCGTCGAAATTTTGATGGCCGACGATAACCGGCTGCTTCAGATCATGCTTGAAGAAGAGCTCGGCCTTCGCCTAGAGTCTTACGAACACCCACTCCAACAAGCAGGAGCTGCCGGAGTTGGCGTTTTGATTGCTGCGGCAGTTGGGATCGGCGCTTTTTACCTCGGCTCTATGATTGCACTGACCTGTAGCTTAGCCGTCGTCTTTATCGCCGCGACTTGGCTATTGACAAAACGTCAGGGCAATCAAATCACACGCTCAGTGATCTGGAGCGCTGCTATCGGAACGCTAGCTTTGAGTTTTCTTTATCTTTTAACTCAACTCGCTTTTCAGCCTCAAAATCAACCCACAAATGCCCACATCGAGCTGACCAAAACAACGGAGGCGTTATGACGACTCCCTTTGTTTTCGATGAATTTTTCAGCTCGGGCAAACAAGAAAGCATCAGCCCTTTTCTGACCCATAACTCGCGCAGATGGGCACGAGGGCTTGCCCTGAAGAGCTCCTTGGTCGCAACCATTTTCCTGCTTGCCGCTTTTATTGCCCATTTCTACTCGACCTCTCTTGCTCAACTCTTTCTTTTATTTGTTTATTTTCTAGCGGGAACGCCGGCATTGATCAGAACAATCGAAGATATCAAGAATTTGGAAATTAATATCGAAGTTCTCATGACCCTTGCAGCGTTGCTCTCTTTTATCATCGGTAGCGAGCTTGAAGGCGGGTTATTGCTCGTTTTATTTGCGCTATCGGGGGCAATGGAAGAAACAGTCACTAAAAAAGCGACAGGCGCTTTGATCAATCTCAATTCCCTTGCTCCGACAACGGCTTTTGCTGTTGGCAGCGATGGCTCGTTGACAGAAAAATCGGTGCGCGATGTCAAAGTAGGCGCCCAGCTTTTAGTCAAAGCAGGCGAAACTGTCCCCCTCGACGGCATCGTGACTGCGGGCGCTTCTTTTGTCAATCTCGTTCACTTAACGGGAGAAAGCGTTCCGGTTTCGAAAACTGTCGGCGATGATATCGCCGCAGGGAGCCGGAACTTAGATGGAACACTGACGATCCGCGTGACTCGAACAAGCCAAGAATCGACGCTATCTAAAATCACCGAAATGATCACTGAAGCGCAAGAAATGAAGCCAAAGCTACAGCGCTTTTTCGATAAGTTCGGCAAGCGTTATGCGACCACAATTATCGGTCTTTTTTTTGTCTTTGCGCTTTTATTGCCCGTTTTCTTTTCGATTCCGATGCTTGGGCTCGAAGGCTCGATTTACCGCGCGTTGGCTTTTTTGATTGCCGCCTCGCCTTGCGCCTTGATCATCGCGACGCCAACTGCTTACTTAAGTGCAATTAGCGCTTGCGCGCGCAAGGGCATTTTGCTCAAAGGTGGCACAACTCTTGACTCTTTTGCCAGCTGTCGCGCCGTTGCTTTTGATAAAACAGGAACGTTAACAACGGGAAACCTCGAATGCACAGCAATCACAAAGCTAACAGCAGCGACTGCCCCTTGCTCTGAAGAAGAGGCGATCGCCCTAGCTGCCGCGCTTGAGCGCCACTCGACTCACCCGATGGCAAAAGCGATTTCTACTTATGCCAAACATCGATCGATTTCTCCTGCACCTATTGATCATTTTCGCTCGATCGCCGGCTATGGCCTTTCTGGCACAGCCATAGTCGCGGGGAAAAAAGTGTCTCTTTGGATGGGAAATCAAGCACTGATTGCCGATAAACTAGCAGCGGAAACAATCGATTTTGAGCAGATGCTCGCTTCTTCTGGTAAAATGACCGCCTTTCTTCTCGTCGACCAAACGCTGTTTGCTTTTTCTTTCCGCGATTTTCTTAGGCCTAAAATCGATGCGACGCTCATGCGGCTTAGGCAAGAACAGCTCAAACTGATCATGCTGACTGGAGATCACCACAGCAGTGCCGCAGCTGTCGCCAAAGAGCTTGCGATCGATCACTTTTACGCTGACTTGCGTCCCGACCATAAACTCAAGCTCGTTTCTGACTTATCGCAAGCAGAGGGCTTGGCCATGGTGGGCGATGGGATCAACGACGCACCCGCGCTTGCCCGCGCGACAGTCGGCATCTCGCTAGGTGAAATTGGCAGTAAAGCCGCTATCGACGCCGCCGATATTGTCCTCTTGCGCGACGACCTTAATCTTCTCGACTGGCTGTATTGCAAAGCCCACAAAACACTTCGAATTATTCGCCAAAACCTCACTCTCGCCCTAGGGGTCATTTGTCTAGCAACAACCCCGGCTTTGTTGGGATGGATTCCCCTTTGGGCTGCTGTCATTCTCCACGAAGGCGGCACCGTTCTCGTTGGCCTTAACGCTCTTCGTCTCTTAAGAACTTAACTCGTATTTATTAGAACCTGTGAGTGCGACCTATGGATATTGCTACTGGCCTGATTGCTCGCTCAGCAGTGTTATTTGAGATGCTGGCGTAGGGTTTAGTGATGTAGGTTTTAAGATAACCTATGAGCCCACATAAGTATTTTACTGCCTCGCCCTTTTTTGATTTCGGAAGTAGAGTTCCTTTTTTGGAATGGGTCGCATGAAGGCCTTGCTCACTTCTCCTTGGGAATTTTCGACCACTTTAACGCGCCTTTTGCGGTGATTTTACCTGTAAAAATGCAGGGAGCAAAATGTGCGAAAAAATGAACAAGGCCCGCATGAACCCTATCCCAAAAACTGTAAGTAGTTGATAATCAATGAAATTTCAAAAATTCGACACTACAAGGCTCTGTACTGGACAAAAATTTCCCGTTAGGGGCAAGCAAAGACAAAGCAAAACCTTTTTGAAAGACGAATTCATAGCCAAAGCGCTATGGATGAGGAGGAAAAAAGCGTTTGGCAAAGTCTTTGCCAGCCCTAGTGGGAGATTTTTGTCCAGTACAGGGCGGGAATAGAGTGAA
>JBCCHO010000230.1:0-3581 GCA_039028715.1 Chlamydiota bacterium
CGAGATTTCAAGGAGATCTTGCAGGGAATGGTTGTAACCATTTCCAAAAGAGCTCCTTGGAATCTCGGAAAACAGATGCTCCAAATTTTTCCAGAGCCTTGTGAGAAATGCGGGTTAGGAGAGAGGGTCTTGGTAACAGGGTCCTCTTATCCGACCAACCCGGGTTTTTAGCCCGAGGACATCGGGTGTTAGCCTGCGATCGTAGGTTCGTTGGAACCTTCGATGAAGCAGGAACCAATAGGAAGTAGCGATACAAGTCTACTCGTGGGATAGTTCCTCACGAATCTCCTTTCTTGAGGTGTGAGACGATGCCAGCGAGCTGAGCTTCTGATCCTGTTGACAAGTCCAGAGGATTGCTCTCAAAAGGATTGTCTTCTTCTGGTTCTGGGTTTTGTTTCATCTTAGACATTATATTATAGATCTCAGAATGCATAGGATTGTAGTGCAAAACAGGCCTTTCTACCTGAACATTTTCTACAGGCCTTTCTACCTGAACATTTTCTATCTGATTTTTTTCTTTTGCTCGAGGGCTTTTTTTTCTAACTCTTCTAGCCCCATCAAAACCTTGCGTTTTATGGCGCGGCAAACTTGTTTGTCGAGATTTGAATCTGAGAAAGAGATCGAAGGAAAGCACTTGTATTTCCCATCGACTCTTCGCTTAAAGCCTGGAAAAGTGATCGTTACTTTTTTTGCGAGACAACCCAGGGAATCCAATTCAGGGTTAACCCAAAATCCCTGATGCGGACTTTGGCCGATCCCCTTATCTTAGTTTGGCTAAAAAGAGGGGCTTCTGGGAACCCAGAAATCTCCACTTCAATATCGAATTTTTTTGTTTTCATGTAGTAAAGGATACCAATTGTTGTGTCCCCTCTCAACAGAAAATTCAATCTCCTACCGCTCTCTCTAGGGTATCTGAAACAAATGCATTCAGGCTTTTGCCTTTGTGCTTTGCCTCTAAGTCCAGTTTGGCATGCAAGTCCGACGAAATTCTTAAATTGAACCTTCCAGAGTAAGGCTTGTCGGGTTTTCCCCCCTTCCTAGTAAAACAGAGAGGAAACTAGTTTTCTGGAACTTCACAAGGCACTCCTATTATTTCTTCTAACAGCTTAACCCTTTGTTTAAGCGACGCGTTTTCTTTTTCCCATCGCGCCAAATCTTGATCGACAGCTGGTGAATGATCTACCGAGTAAGGCGGAATGCAATACAAATATCCATCGATTGACCCACAATAGACCTGCCCCGTTTTTGGATGAACGGCTACATCTCTCCAACGCGACCCTTTTATTTCATATCTACCTAAAAACCAACCGCAAACATGAAAGCAATAGAGATATCCATCTTCTGCAGCAAAATAGAGTTGACTTCTTGACTCATCTAAATCAAGGCCAGTAATAATAGCTCCTACTTTATATCTCCAACATTCGTGTCCATTTGCGTCAAAACAGTAAATAGATCCGTCTCTAGATCCACAAAATATCCGACCAATAGAAAGATCTACTTTAATCGCTTCTGAGACGCTTAAATCACGTTCCCACTGCTTTTCCCCATCGTATTTTAGAGCAATCAATTTGTTTCCATTGGTGGTTATGTAAATACAACCTCTTATAGGATCTACAGCTAGTCCCCAACCTGGGGTTTTGGAGACTTTGTACTTCCATAGAAACTCTCCTTCTGTGGTAAAACAATAAAGATATCCAGGATGCTCATTTGTTACGGGGTGCGAAGTGCTGATGACATAGACTCGATTAGAGTAATAGTCAATATCACAACCATGCATGTTTTCGGTGTCGAACTCTTGAATCAGCTCGCCTTTCGTATTGAAGCAAAGATATTTTGTGCAGTTTTGACCACGACAGAAAACATTTCCTGTTTTGCTATCAACAGCAATCTTATAAGGCCCTGTTTTTACGTGCCGTTTCCATTCTAAACAACCCTTATTGTTGACACAATAAAGGTGGCTATCAGCTGCTCCAAAGTAAATTTTGTCTCTTTCCGAATCTACAGCCACCCCGAATGGTGCCGCTCCCGTATTGACCTTCCAATCTGAAGCGTTGAGTAGGTGAGTGAAGAAAAAAAGTAATAAGAGGAAAAAAAGTCTCATTTTCTTTTGTTTAATAGACGCGTTAGCTCAAAGGTTTTTCTTGCTAATTTCAAATTGACTGCAAAAAGATATGATATCCACTATTAGGGGTATGTGGCCTTCTTATCCGACCACATACCCCTATAAGACCTAATATAAGTGCTTAGTGTAAGCGTAGGGGACTCGTGCAAATAATAGGTAATAAAATTTTGGATCAAAGAAACAGTCGATAATCTACCTTAAAGATGCTTGCAAGCTTCTTAGCTATTTTTTTCCCGATAGGTCGTTCTCCATTTTCCATTTTCGAAATATTCGACTGATCAATTCCGATAATTTCACCTAGCTCTTTTTGAGTCATATTCTCTCGGTATCTTAGCCCAGCAAGGTACACTGAGGGTTCTGGAGTATCCCCATAAACCTTTTTCAGATAATCATCTGCTTTTATCGGCTTTGAGTTAGAAATCCTTTTCCGAATTTTAATAGGGCGCTTTTTCGTGCGTACCGGCATAATATACCTCTATTCTTTTCTCTTTTTTTTCTGCTCTCCAACAAGCAACATAGGTAGGTTTTCCTCTTTTCAAATGGCAATGATAAGAAGTTCTCCCTAGTTTTGAATAATGCGGCCAGCTTGGGGCTTCAGGGCCAAAGCGCAAGTCAGCTAGCAGCAAAGCAAAGGCATTCTTAGCCATTTTCGATAAAACCTTGTCAGCTCTCTTTGCCTGTCCACATATAAAAACCGACCATGTTGCTTCTCTCATTTCTTTATGATATGTCATTTTTTGACATATTTTCAATATAGAAGTTTAAAAAAATATATACATTCCCTTACAATAGCTTCATGTCTCTCATGTTATGGGGGTTCCTATCTGGGAACCAAAATCCATCACCTCCATCACTTTATATTCCCTTCCGAGCGGGAATAACAGGAATTGTCTATTCCTCTTTTTATTACTTGCCCTGGAAAATCTGTAAACTAAGCGTTAGATGCTCAATTTTGTATGGAAGCATTTTGGGCGCTTTAGAGCTTTTGATTAAAAAGTTCGCAGAAATAAGAACCCAACCAGGACAACCAGCGCCATCTAGGATAGAAAAAGCTTTCATTTTAACGCTGGGTGTTTTTACTAGCTTTCTGCTTTCTTATGGAATTTCGATGACAATTAGAGGGCATCACCACCGCATCCTAGAGGGGGTCCAACTAAAAGAACACCTTGTACTGTTTTCAACCGCCTACCTTGCCTCTGAAGCCGCGGCATTCCTTAGCCTGATTTAACACCTGTCATCGAGGTCTTTTACTTGCTCTTGTAGAGACTGAATAAGCTGAGACTGTTCTTTGACAATCTTTTCTAACTCATCAATTTGGTCTCTTAATTTTCTGATTTGGTCACAATGGAAGTCAGACGACTTGATCAGCTCGTGGTGTTGCTTGCCTTCGTGATTTAGAGGACAATCGGAACAATTTTCTGCCGCAAGCTTTGATAAACAAGCAAGTAACAATATAGAA
>JBCCHO010000231.1:0-3547 GCA_039028715.1 Chlamydiota bacterium
AAAAATTTGGAGCATCTGTTTTCCGAGTATTCCAAGGAGCTCTCTTGGAAATGGTTACAACCATTCCCTGCAAGACCTCATTGAAATCTCGAAAAACATCTTGTCCAACTTTTTAGCAGAGCTGGTGAGAAATACGGGTTAGATAAGTAATTATGCCACACAACTTGGGTTTGAACCAATCGGCAAAAAAGGACCGCTAAATTCAGCGAGATTTTTGCGCAAAGTTTGCTTATTTTTAATCGAATTGGTATGTGAGGAAACAGCAAAGGAAACCTGCATGACAACAATCAAACAGATTCATGCTCGCGAAATTTTAGACTCACGAGGCTATCCGACAATTGAAGTCACTGTTACGACGACAACAGAAATTATCGGCAAAGCAGCTGTTCCTTCTGGAGCGTCAACTGGAACCCGCGAAGCAGTTGAAATGAGAGATGGCGACCCTCACCGCTACGGAGGCAAAGGGGTCAAAAAAGCTGTTCATAATGTCATTAGTCCTCTTAATCGATGTTTAAAGGGAAAATCTGTCTTTGATCAAGCTGCTATTGATCACGCTATGATTGAAGAAGATAGTACTGAAAATAAAAGCTCCCTCGGTGCTAATGCTATCCTTGGCGTTTCTCTTGCTGTTGCACGAGCTGCAGCAAAGTGCCACCGCATTCCTCTTTATCGTTATATTGGAGGCTCTCATACTCCACTTTTGCCAACTCCTATGATGAATATTCTCAATGGTGGTCAGCATGCTGATAATGCGCTCGATTTCCAAGAGTTTATGATCCGTCCCGTTGGAGCTCCTTCTTTTTCCGAAGGTATCCGTTGGGGCGTTGAGGTGTTTCATCAGCTAAAAACACTTCTGCGCAAAAAAAAATTAGTGACCGCTATCGGTGATGAAGGGGGATTTGCTCCTGACCTGGCGTCGAACGAAGAAGCCATTGAACTTATTTTACAAGCGATTGAAACTACCGGCTATCGCCCTGGGAAAGACATCACATTAGCGATGGATTGTGCGGCTACTGAGTTCTATAATGAAGACAAAAAAATCTATCTCGAAGACAAAAAAAAACAACGCAACCTCCCCTTTGCTAAACGCTCAGCTCAAGAACAAGTCGCTTACTTAAAAGAGCTCACTAGCAAGTACCCCATTGACTCAATCGAAGATGGCTTAAGCGAAAACGATTGGGAAGGGTGGAAAGCTCTCACTAAAACGCTTGGCAATCATATTCAAATCGTTGGTGATGATATTTTTGTGACCCAATCAAAATTTCTCAAACAGGGAATCGATCAAAAAGTAGCCAATGCTATTCTCATCAAAGTCAATCAAGTAGGAACTCTAACTGAAACATTAGAAGCGATCGAACTCGCTAAAGCGCACGACTACAAAACTGTCATTTCGCATCGATCGGGAGAAACTGAAGATACATTTATCGCAGATCTAAGCGTCGCCGTAAGAAGTGGCCAAATTAAAACAGGCTCTCTTTGTCGCTCTGAGCGCACAGCTAAGTATAACCGGTTGCTCGAAATTGAAGAAGAGATCGGCTCCGCCGCTATTTTCCAACCTCAAGTTGGATGAAAAACTTCTACCACAAATCATTTTCTAAGCGATTTTTGCAAGAGCCTCGTTTGAGACTCGAATTTTCAGCATACTTGAATAAAGTAGGTGAAAACTCAACTCTTGGGCAGATGGGAAAAGAGAATTTTAGATAAGCAATTATACGACACCACTTGGGTTTTAATCCCTATTTCCCACAAGCTCTGCTAAAAAGCTTAAGCAAGATGTTTTTCGAAATTTCAATAAGGTCTTGCAGGGAATGGTTGTAACCATTTCTAAAAGAGCTCTTTGCCCAAGTTCACCCCTTGCAGTGCTCTGTACTGGACAAAAATCTCCCACTAGGGCTGGCAAAGACTTTGCCAAACGCTTTTTTCCTCCTCATCCATAGCTCTTTGGCTATGAATTCGTCTTTCAAAAAGGTTTTGCTTTGTCTTTTGCTTACCCCTAGCGGGAGATTTTTATCCAGTACAGAGCTTGCAGTGTCGAATTTTTGAAGTTTCATTGATTATCAACTACTTACATTTTTTGGGATAAGGTTCATGCGACCCATTCCAAAAAACTGTAAGTGGTTTAGAGTCAATGAGGCGATAAAAATTCGACACTACAAGGGGTGAACTTGAGCTTGGAACACTCGGAAAACAAGAGACTGTAAGATAAACTGTGTAAACCCTATTTTTACATGCCACTTGTTAGGATCCCCCCTTTACTTGTCACCAGGTTTGCTACGCATTTCCATACCTCCCTCAAACCTTGGGCAATATCTTCGTGTGTTTTCCCAGAGTTTTTTACGGCAATGTCATCAATAGCTAATACACCAAAAAATCCTTTACTTTCTTGTTTGCCTTTCAAAAAACCTCCGCCACTAAAAGCATTAGTTCTAAGGTTGCGTTCGATTTCTTCATATTTTTGAGGGGAAAGGCTAGAGTAAATTGTTTTTGTGCTTTCGCTTAGATTATTAAAATTCGGAATTCCGCCTGGAGCAATTTTATTAGACTTCTGAATTGCCGGGCTGCGTTGTTGCTGTTTGTGTTTGATTTTTTTATTTTTTAAAGAAGGCTCTTTGTTTATAGAAAGTAATGAGGTGTTATCGTTAGAAGGTTAAGCAACACTTTTTCTGTAAAAACTGTTGCTTAACCGTCAAATAGACTTTGCTTCTTTCCATAAGTCTACCTAACCTCTGCACTTTATCGTCCCTTTTGCTATGTATTTTACTTTGTCAAAATTCGCTGGGAAAACCCACGCCTTCAGGTTTGGGATGAAAAGCGAAAAATATTCCTTCTTGAAAAGTTGGAATGTTTTAAATTAAAATTGTCAAAAGACCTAACCGCAGGGCATGCGGGGAAGTAACGCTTGTGGAGATAGCGTGAATCCGGAGGGCATGGGTTAGCCACAGCCGTAAAAAGTCCTCTTCACGAGGATATTTACGGCAAAAACCCAGCCTTTTCTTCTGGTGGCTATCGCTGAAGCAAGAACCAGCAGGGAGCACTCGATACAAACCTGCTCGTGAGATAGTTTCTCACGAATCCCATTTCTTAATGTGTGGGAGGATGTCAACTTTGACATTAATTAAAAATAGATTCAACCTACTTGAGTTTTTAACTTGCACATGAGGTGTTTTTTATGACTAACCCAGTTTCACCAAAAGAAATTGTTTCACAATATAGAACATACGATTGTAACCCTACATCAGAAAAAATTGTCGGAGCCGGAGTTACGAGCTATATTGGGGGAAGGTTATGCAATAATGTTAAGAGTGGGTAAGCGTCGTTTCTAGACGTCTTTTTACAAAAACGACAATGGTTCATTCTCCTTTACAAAAAGAGGCAAACCTCAAAAAGGAGATTCATGATGGCAGCCCCACTTACCGAAGAGCAAAAACAACAATGGAAAGACAAAATCCAAACGCAAAAACAAAGCGGTCTTTCGATTGAAAAATGGTGCCAGAAAAACCAGGTCGTATCAAGTCGTTTCTATTACTGGAGGAACAAGCTTTTCCCA
>JBCCHO010000232.1:0-3527 GCA_039028715.1 Chlamydiota bacterium
ATGGATTTATACGGTGCTATGGCTAAAAGACGAGGGAGAAGGGTTACAGAGATTGAAGATACCTCGTAAAAGGCAAGGCTAAAAAGGGGCTTTGGTTTAAGAGGGTGTAAAATTTTATCTATGCAAAGAGTGGAGACGATGATCTATGGTTCTGTGCTCCCCAAAAAATTTTGATATGTGAAAATTTTTCACTCTCTAAATTTTCTATTCTTTTAGCGGGAGGTGCTGTCATACTGACTAAGTTCTTGCTCATTAAAGTAGAACCGAGTATAGAAAAATTGGGTCAGGGTTAGTTTTTTGTTGCTATTTTTATCATAGCCTGAAAGAATCCCCCTTAGTTTAAAGGAATAGAAATGCTTCCCTTTTACTTCGAAAATCGGAAATGACTTTAGCCAGCTATAGTGGTCGCGCTCAGGGCAACCTTTTACAAGGCTGATTCCTAGCTAGATGTATTAAAAAGCTATTACGATTGCGATCAGTATGAATGAGCTAGACGAGATATAAAATTTTGAGGAGGAGACTTCAATGTCACTGCAAAACGCTGAAGAAAACTTAAAGGAGTTTGGAAAAGAGCTCAACCTAGATGGACTGGCTTTTGATGAAAACAATACCTGTATTTTGGGTATTGATAATACTTTTTCCCTCCACCTAACTTATGAGCCTAACTCTGATCGTCTCTATCTCTACTCGCCTATTTTAGATGGGTTACCAAAAGACGATAAGACAAAGCTTACTCTTTACGAAGCTCTGCTTGAGGGATCAATGCTCGGTGGTCAAATGGCTGGTGGTGGTGTGGGTGTTGCCCCTAAGGAAGAGCTCATTTTAATGCACTGCGTGCTAGAAATGGGACCTGGAACAGACATTCAATCACTCCGTCGCTTTGCGCCTCTGTTTGTCGAAGCTGTTGAAAAATGGCGTAAACGAGCCAGCGATATCATGCAGGGTATTAAGGTTGATATTAGCGCCGAGCGAGAAGAAGAGCTCAAGAAAATGCAGCAGCAAGGCAAAGGCGATGATATGAAGCCTGGCGGTCAGTTTATGAAGATCTAATGGCTCTTGCTTTGGGAACTCTTGCAAGATTTCTACTACCTCTGAGTGCGACCTATTTTTTCCTTTAGCGCTGCATAAAGGTTCAAGATTTTTTGAATCAAAGTGAAGAGCAGCTCTATAGAGCTGTTCGAGCTTTGATCCAAAGCTGAAATTGAATCGATTAATACTCATTTTCTCACTCTATCAATAAATATTTTTAATAGCCGAGTTTTCATCCTTAAACCCGCTTCTATTTGATCTAGCGGCAAAAACATACCCAGAATTTCCTGAATTGGTAAATTTCGAGGCGTTGTGCAAAAAACCCCAAAAACGATCGTTTTTGCAACACTGCCCAAATTTGTCCAAAACCCCCAAAAAACCTGTTGCAAAAACTATGTGCGTTTTATAGAGTGTAGCAAAAGGCAAAATTGAGGTTTTTGCAACATGAAAAGAAAAAAAGAGGCAAAGAAAAAAGGAATCCTTGTTGGCTATGCGAGAGTTTCGACTTTTGACCAAGATCCGCAACTGCAAATTGATGCTTTGCTCGAATCGGGAGTTGATGAGCGTCATTTGTTTGAGGAGAAAGTTTCAGGGAAAGATTCGAATCGCGTCAAACTCAAAGAAGCGCTAGACTTTTTGAAAAAAGGCGACGCATTTGTTGTTTGGAAGCTGGATCGGCTAGGGCGTTCATTGCAAGATTTGATTCGGATTGTCGGGGATTTGAAGAAAAGGGGAGTCGGGTTCAAGTCGTTGACAGAGGGGATTGATACAACTCATCCTGGCGGCGTGCTCATTTTCCATATTTTCGGAGCGCTAGCGCAGTTCGAAAGAGAACTTATTCAGGAAAGGACACGTGCTGGTCTTGAAGCTGCTCGCAAGAAAGGGCGAAAAGGAGGGAGACCGAAGTCAATTAGCGAGGAGCAAAGGGACTTGATGTATAGTTTGCTGGAAGAGGGAAGAGGTGTTTCTGCTGTCGCTAGGGTATTGGGGGTTTCTAGGTATACGATTTATCGGGAAAAAAAGAAAACATAAGATATTGATAATAAGTATAATACAAAAATATTTCACTTTTGATATCAAATATGATATCATTTGAATTATGACGAAGATAGACAAAGTTATTCAGGCAATAATACAAAACCGCTCTGTGTCGTATGCTGATGCTGAACGTGTGCTCAAGAGGCTAGGTTTTGGGGTTATTGTTTGTGGATCTCATCATGTCTTTAGAAAGAGGGGATACGTAAAAAATGTTTCGATTAAGAAAAGACCCAAACTTCTTCCTTATCAAATTCGGGATATTAAGGAGGTTTTAATAGATCATGGCTACTGAGAAAAAAAGTCTTAGATATTACCTTGGACTGAATTGGAGTTATACGATAGAGCAAGAGGTGGACAAGAAAAAATCTTATTACATCATTCGCGTTAATGAGCTTCCTGGTGTTTGTACGGATGCCGAAACGGTAGAGGAGGGGATGGAAGCTATAAAAGAGTCGATCAAAGCCGCAATCAAATTGTATTTAAAGCAAGGCGATTCTATTCCAGAGCCAATAAATAAAAAGAAATTTAAAGGGAACATTGCTTATAGGACAACAGCGGAAAGGCACTTTGCACTAACTAAGATAGCTCTTCAAAAACACAAGTCTCTTAGCAAGACACTAGATTTTATAGTCGATGAAGGAATAAAACACCTCAACTTATAGGGGTGGTCAAACGGGAGGGAAAGAAAACGGTCTATCGATCGAAATCAATTTAAAGAGCTTTTCGATTCAGGGGGCAAGCGCCAAAAAAATAATCAGTGAGATGGGAATAGGGCGCTCTACGATCTACAAGCTCGCCAAAGATCTTGGACTGAAAAGATCCTCGGGGGAAGGCTTGGTCTGGTCAAAGAACGAGCAGGTTTCTTCCTCTTCCAAAGAAAAAGCTTTCAAAGAGAAGGAAGAAGCGAAGCTAGAAAAAATGCTAAAGAAAGCTTTGCGCACAAAAAACGAGAACCAGCTAGAATTTAGATTTTCCTAAACCAACCCAAAAAGTGGAGAGAGGTGTGGTGGTTAGAGTTTTTCTTGTTGCGGTTTTTGTTTTCGCTTCATCTCAAATCAAAGCTGAAAATTGTTCGGATTGTCCAATAACTGATGGGGCGGATCATAAATGTTATTTTGGGCATCCTACTTGGAGGCGTTTTCATTGCGACCAAATCAGACAATTACGCATTCGCGTGAAAGACCTAGAGTCTGTTCTTTCTGAATTGGAGCAGGAAAACTTAACGCTTAAAAATCGCCTTAAAGCAGTAGAAGAAAGGGTGGGGCTGTTTGATGAAAATTATGACTAAACGTTTCTTTTTTTCTATATTGTTACTTGCTTGTTTATCAAAGCTTGCGGCAGAAAATTGTTCCGATTGTCCTCTAAATCACGAAGGCAAGCAACACCACGAGCTGATCAAGTCGTCTGACTTCCATTGTGACCAAATCAGAAAATTAAGAGCCCAAGTTGATGAGTTAGAA
>JBCCHO010000233.1:0-3521 GCA_039028715.1 Chlamydiota bacterium
CCAGCTTAATTTCTTCTGATTTCTTTTCTTGTAAACATACATCTGCACTTGGGTTTTGCCCTGCATTATCAAGAGCCTGTGAACATTATTTATATCTCGGACAAACAGTCACTCTTGTTAACAAAAAAAATCTTAAAATTAAATCAAATATAAACAGAAATCTCTCTCCTTTAATTTTTAAAATTTCATCATATTTTACTATTGTTCTTCCTATCGCCGCTCTTATTGGAAGAACTATTTGCCGACAAAAATCATTTCAAAATTCAGATTTTGAATTAACTACAAGCAACGGCGATAACATAAAGTTCACTGAAAATTGGAATCATAATGGCAAACAGTTAAATATTTTTAAATGCCCTACTTTCTCAGAGAGATCTTGGGAACACAAGAACGGGTTCTGTTCTTTGAAAAGACTGATTAGTACTGGGGACATAAGCGTGACTTCCATAGAAGGCGAGTCTTTGATTCAGCTTCGAGAAGTAAAGGTACTGAAGATTAGCAGCGGCGCATGTTCTTTAAAAGAACTTCCAGATGTTTTTGATCAATTGCCAAACTTGAATACTGTTACTTTTTCTGAATCAATTGAAGACCAGCGTGTGCAGATCACTCGACAGATGATCGATGTCCTCTTAAAGTTTGAAGGTACAGTTAATCTTACCAACGTTACATTAAGCCATGATGTCAATCAATATTTGGATAATGAGATCGAAGTTCGACAGCTTGCAAATCTGCCAGTTCCAGTTATTCATCGTTCTCAACAAGCTTATGCTTTGATTCGAGAAAACAAACTCCCATTTGATAAACTAGTTAAAAGTCTTTGGCTATTAGCGGGCAAAGAGAGTTTGCCAAAAAAAGAACACTTTACAAAGTTATCTAAAATTGCTGAAGACGACGATAATTTCTACACTATGCTATTCCGAATGTGCAAAGAAGCTCCTGGGCTAAACAAAGATACAGACCAGAAAATCCGGAAACAGACAGCTCAAATGGTTTTGAAAGCCCTTGAAGAAGCTGAAAAAGACCCCATCTTTTTAGACTCTTTACTGACCTGTTTTAATGCAGCAGCAACTAGTTGCGGCGATCGAATCGCACTTTCAATTATTTATTTAGATATTAATTATCAAATCCATAAAGCAAAAAAACAAAAAAATTATAAAAAATTTGCTGAACTTATTATTTATGGGTCATGGGTTTCCGATACTCTTCAAAAAATCGCATATAATAAGTTTAAAACCCTAACAGGAAATGTGGATGAAATTGAAACCTACTTGGTTTATTTTATTAAAATAAAGCAACGCATTGATAGAGTCCCATTTCAAACCAGGTCCATGTTATATGAAGCTTGTAGCAATGTCTCAAAAGAAGATATTAATTTTGCAGAAAAAGAGTTAAAAAAGACATTACAAAATAACGATGAGATCTATAAAATACTGATGAAAAACTTAACATGGGAAAAAATAGTAAAAGAACATCCTAAATTTAATGCAGCTAGAACAAGCAGAGATGACAGAACTAACAAAATGACAGACCAAGAAGGCAAAGTTTCAGACTTAGGATTAAATATTTCTAATGAAGAAATAAAATTAAATAAAAATTTAAAGGAATTGACTGACCAAGAACTTAGGACTATTTACTCTAAAATAGAGGAAAGCTATCATAATGAATTAGAAGAAATCAGTCGCATATTGTTAGAAAATGAGGATCTATCTTTGAAACAGGAGGCCTGTCAAGTCGAGGAGATTCCCCAAGAAGAGATAATAATCGAGCGTGTAAGCTAAACTGCGTAAACTCTCTTTCTCATCATCCCAATTTTACGTTCATCCTATCTTCATAAAGAATAGCAAACTGAGACAGTGCTGACTTCCAGTTTTGCATTGGCATCGTCTATTTTTCGGATAAATCTCTTACTGTCGGAAACAAAATTTTGAGCAGAGACTCATAAGGGTTTTAGCCAAACACTCCCATTCAGTCTATTGGCACGACGCCTAAAGCTTACTGCCCGCTTTAATCTGGGTTGTGTAAATTTCAAAGTCGATTGTTCCCTTTTGGCAGTTCTCATGACTTAATCTTATATCGAGGTAGATAACTAGGAGTTTTCTTTTCCAAGGGAAGATAGTCAAATTTCACTTTTGTCGCAGGAAAGCCTCCAGGAAGCTTGATGTATGCAGCTCTATTGGGAAGGCTTAAGATCCAGCTTGGAGAGACAGTGTATTTTTCCCTTTCGATCTCTGATTTGCTTTCTCGGTCTCCCATTGTGTTTGCACCCCATGATTTGCCTTTTTGGATTTCACGGACTTCTCGCTTGCCAAATAGATCTGACATCCGCCTCGCAATAGACGCGTCTCCTTGCCGAAAGCATACCTTTGTTCCGCAGCAATCAATCATTGAACTCGTTTCATCACGGCCATAGAGCTTGTCTAACTGGGAAAAATTTTGCGTTGCAATAGCAAGACAGCCGTTGTATTTGCGCACTTCAGCAAGTGCGCCAGCTAGGGGGTCTAATTTCTGCAAAGCGTGCAACTCATCGATGATGATCCATGTTCTTTGGTTATCTGCGCTTGGATCGCGAGCTTTCAGTGCATTGATCGCAATAGAAACCCAAATCGAAAGAAGAACCTTGAGTTGATCGCGCTGCTCTGTTGTCGAAGAGAGAAACACCCACTCGTCGGGTTTTTCAGGAGCAATCATCCACTCTCTTAGTGAGAAAGGATCATCTGTATTCTGAAACACTTCAAATCCACGCAGCGCATTGATCAGCGTCGTCCGGATAGAATGGGTTGTGCGCTCTCCTTTTGGGTCTAAATAGACCGCTGCAGGTGTCTCGGCTAGGTCTTGAGCGAGCTGCTCCATTGATTCAGTAGAAAGCCAATGAAAGAGCGCGGTGTTTTTCAAATCGCCTTCGCGTTTTTTCTTTTTCATAGCTGCAACGAGAACGGATCGCGCCGCTTGGTAAAAATAGTTGTTTTCTGATCGGGGATGATCGGGGATTTGAATTGTCGCGAGCTGCTGGTAGTGATAGTCTTCCATGCACTCGCACCAGGGATGCCACTTCTTTGAGCGGGCATCGTAAGGGTTAAACAAGTGGTCTTTTCCTTCGCGATAAAACTCGGAGACAAAATCGCCGACAATATCCAAAACAATAACGCGATCACCTCTTTTCCTGTACGTCCTTAAAAAATCATGGCAAAGCCAAAAGTAGATTTTTTTTTTTGATAATTAAAGCGTTGTGCATCTATCCTCTTTTGACATGAATTCAGAAGAAGCTTTCTCTTATATTCCTCAAGAACTTCAATCAGCTCCCTGGCTTCAATCCATTCTTGGATTATTGCAAGGACAAGCCAAGTGCATTCAGCACCAAACTCAACAGATTCAAGAACAGGCTCAGCAGGTTCAAGAGCAAGCCGAACAAATAGTTGCTCTGAAGCAAGTAGTACAGGAGCTAAAAGACGAGATCTCGCGTTTAAAAAACATGCCAAAACGGCCAAAATTCAGACCTCAAGGAGGGGATCCAAAAGGTAGAA
>JBCCHO010000234.1:0-3520 GCA_039028715.1 Chlamydiota bacterium
GTTGGCCAAACATTCGGTGCAGCTGTTGGTACCGCCATCTTCCCAGGAGTTGGCACGGCTGTAGGTGGAGTGATTGGCGGCTTCGTGGGCTCTTTGGGGGGCACGTGGGGCTTTAGAAAACTTTTTAGCTAAAAAACAAAATCATTATGAACAACAAAAAGAAAATGAAGGATCTCATTAATGAGAAAGAAAACCAAAGAATGATTCAGGTCTTCGAAGAGGACAATGTAGAGCTCGTGCATGTCGCAGCGAAAAAGGGTGACCCCAATTGCAGAGATAGGCATGGAAACACACTCCTGCACCGTGCTGCATACTATAACAGCGAAGAAATGAGTAAAGCGCTTATAAAACACAACGCCGATATAGAAGCTAAAGGAGCGCACGAGCTTACACCCTTACATTGGGCTGCGATAAAGAACAACGAAGAAGTATCTAAGATTCTTCTCACCTACGGTGCCGATATAGAAGCCAAAAACAACAATGGAAAGACACCCTTACACTGTGCCGCGATAAACAACAGCATAGAGATAGCTCGATTTCTAAGAAGAAATCGAGCTAATATAGAAGCTAAAAACAATCAAGGAGATACACCCTTACACTCTAGTGCAATACAAAACAGCAAAGAGGTATCCCTGATCCTTCTCCAACACGGAGCGAATATAAATGCCAAAAACGATTACGAAAGTACCTCTTTGCACTACGCTGCATTTTGTGACTACAAAGAAGTAGCCGAGCTCCTTCTAAAAGAAGGCGCGGATGTCAATGCCAAAGACAAACGCGAAAGTACCCCTTTGCACTACGCTGCAATGTATAACAGCGAAGAAGTAGCCAAACTCTTAATCGCCGTAGGCGCGGATGTCAATGCCAAAAACAAGAGTGGAAGGACACCCTTGCACTGGGCTGCTGAGAAAAATAGTATAGAGGTAGCTAGCCTTTTAATCAATGCAGGCGCGGATAAGAAAATAAGGACTTTCTGGTTATTTGGACAAATGCCTTTAGATGTAGCTAAAAAATATAAACAAAAAGAGATGATAGGTTTGTTGAGAGGGTAATAGAAAAAATATAAAAAAACCAATAAAAAAATAGATATGAATAACAAAAATTATAAAAAAACGGAAAAAAAACAACTAAAAATGAAGAACATCATCCAGATGGTGCCATCCAACTATCTGTGCGATTTGACTGAAGAAACGAAGTTCTCCGTCCTCGCAAAAAAACTCATCTGGACGATGTTCTTTAAAAACAAAATCATCTTTCAGGCGCTCAAAGAAAAAAACGATCGCAGAAACATATTTCTAAAATCGATGTCTTTTATCCCTATTGGGGTATTAATGTTTTTTTTGACCCCTGATAGTGTTTTTCTGAGTATAATCACTAGCGAAATTCCTTGTAGAATATGCGTCGGAGCTATGCTAGGCGGTATCTTGAGTACCTCTCTATATATTGGAGGGACGGGGATGACTGCATCTTGGACAATACCACTCGGCATATACGCTGGACTTCTTCTACTGGAGGAGGATTTTTTTGTGTTTTTAGTAGGTCATCCTGTTCGCGGCAGACTCTTTATGTGCGTTGGGGTGAGTTTTTTGCTAAGCTCAGCCGCCTACATCATTTTCATGTGTAAGCACAAAATGAGTAAAGTTTTAGAAAAAATACCATATGCAGATCGCTTCTTCGGCGACGCAGACGAAACTAAAGAGCTTCGTGATGTGCAAGTTGTTTTAGACAAAGCAGGTGATGCTACAGAAAGGGATGTACAAAATGTCTTTGGCGATAAAGAACCACATATAAGTGATATGCTTTTGGCGCTGAAGGCTCCTAAGGAGGCGCAAATACCTGATATTCCTTCTATCCCAGCTATCTCGAAAGAGAAGTCCCCAGCCCCAAAGAATATGATTATTCCTATTTACTTTGGGGTTACGGAGGATGGCAGGCACCATTACGAGGATTTTGTGAAGTTGATACATTTAGGTATTGGAGGTGCCACGGAAATGGGGAAGAGCAACCTTCTCCGACACCTTGTTATCTCAATCCAAAAGCTGGGAAACGCCGATCTCGTACTCATCGATCCTGAACGTATTGATTTGGAGCCATTTGCTGGAGAAGAAAATGTGCGCTTCACGCACGACCTTGAGGTGGCAAAGCAGCTACTATTAGATGTTAGGGAAGAGATGGATCGTCGCCAAACTATTTTTTCGCAAGCGGAAATAATGTCTATTAGTGAGTACTCTGGTGTCATGAAGAGGATTGTTATTGTGATTGACGAGTACGCCTCGTTCTACACTGACAAAGCCTTCACAAAGCTGCTCGTCAACATCGCGCGGATTGGAAGAAAATACGGAGTGCATCTTGTTGTGGCCACTCAACGACCCGACGCTAAAGTCCTACACGAACAGATAAGATGTAACCTACGCACGACGCTTGCCTTTGGGGTCAGAGATAAAGGTAATGCTGAGGTATTGTCAGCGAAGGGAGCTGAGAATATTGATAAAGTAGGACAGGCGTATCTTGTTCGTGGAAAGAAAAAAATATTGCTACAAACTCCTTTGGCTGAGCCATGGAAAAGAAAGTGGCCGAATGTGGCCGAATGTGGCCGAAAACGGAAAGAAGATAGGCAAAACAACCAAAATAGCCCTAAAAATAGTGAAGGAAGTGGTCGAAAACGGCCGAAAATGGCCGAAAGTGGCCGAAAAATGATCAAGAGGTGGTCGAAAGTGGCCGAAAACGGCCGAATGTGGCCGAAAGTGGCCGAAAAATGATCAAAACAACCAAGAATTTTCAGGAGATGATCAAGAGGTGGTCGAAAGTGGCCGAAAACGGCCGAAAGTGGCCGAAAATGGCCGAAAAATGATCAAGAAGGATATACGCTTGTTCCAGCCGTTAGAGGTGAGGTAGGTTGCTTCGAAATATCCAAAAGTGCTCTAAAAAAATATCTAGGAGTGAGCGAACCTGCTAGTCACGGATTCGAGCCAACCAGATACCAAGTTGGCAAAAAAAGAAAATGGGCATACTTCGTCAAACAAATATCAAAAACTAACCCCCAAAAAAACGAATACTAAACAAAAAAAACTAACCCCCTTAATTATGAACAAAAGATCAATTACAACCTTGCTACTAGTATTGAATATGTTAGTACTAACAGTATCCCTAATTGAGGGTGAGCAAGTGGTGGACACCCCCCAAGATAAGGTGACTCTCTCCCCCCTCGCGAAAGAAAAGAAGAAGAAGAAAAAGAAGAAGAAAAAAGGCAATAAATGGAGTAAATTTAGACGGCTGCTAAACAAGCGCAACGTAGTTGTAGGTACCTCTGTATTGTTTGGGGTCTCATTTGTCACTTTAGGCACCCGATATTTTCTAAAAAAAAGGCGCGAAAAAAGTGATGAAGAAAGCAATACACCGACCCCTGACGACGACACTCTGATTGGAAGTGTTGACACAAAAGAGGAAACAGGTAATAATACAAAATTTGTTGCAAAATTTGTTACAAATGGAAAGGTGAGGGTTAAAAAAATTAAAGAAA